>JAGQOO010000326.1 GCA_020427345.1 Phycisphaerales bacterium
GGCTGTCGAGAAAAACATATGCTCTGAGTTCGACACCATGACCCATCTATGACTCCCAACCGCCCGGCCTTTGTCTTGCGCGAGCAGGTGTTATTCAAACCTGCCTTCTAGTTTCTTGCCGCAGTTTCTACGGCGCGGGTGGTCCGGGCGTCCCGCCCGGACGTAGCCCACCTAGTATCGCTCTCCTGACTTGGCCGGCGCCGGCGCGCCGCCGCGCGCTTCCTGAATAATCTGCACACCCGCGCTGACGCCCAGTCGCGTCGCGCCCGCCGCGATCATCTCCTGCGCCGCGCGGAAATCGCGAATGCCGCCCGAGGCCTTCACACCGATGTTGGCGCCGCGCACGGCAGTCGCCATCAGCGCCACATCCTGCGCGGTGGCGCCGCCCGGGCCAAATCCGGTTGAGGTCTTCACAAAATCCGCCCGGGCGCGGCGGGCCGCCTCGCACGCGCGGACTTTCTCGCCATCCGTCAGCAGCGCGGTCTCGAGAATCACCTTGCAGACCGCCCGCGCATCGCGGCACACATCCGTCACGGCCCGAATGTCGCGGTAGACCAGATCATCGTCGCCGCTCTTTAGCGCGCCGACGTTGATCACCATGTCGATCTCGCGCGCGCCGTCGCGAATCGCGCGGCGCGCCTCCGTCGCCTTGATCTCCGGCAGATGTGCGCCCAGCGGAAATCCAACCACCGTGCATACCTTCACGTCCGTGCCGCGCAGCGCCTCAGCGGCCTCACGCGCCCAGTTCGGGTTCACGCATACGCTCGCGAAACGAAACTCCTTCGCTTCCGCGCACAGCTTGCGAATCTGATCCCGCGTCGCGTCCGGCTTCAGCAGCGTGTGGTCGATGTACTTCGACAACTCCGGCGGAACTGCCCCGGCGCCCGGCTGATGCGCCACACGGCTCGCGCCCGCGCCAACCAGTCGGCGGACAAACTCCGGATCGCACTCAAAGCACGCCTGACAATATTGGCACGCGCTGATCGCGCTCGGCCCGACTCCCGCGCCGGACAACTCCGCGACGCGACGGGCAATCCGCTCCATGTCCTTTTCAGTGAGGTCCATATCTCTCGCTGTTCCGCATGAGCATGCGCCGCTCGCGCCGCAGCCGCATGACGGCTTCTCGGTCGCGGTGTTGTCGATCATCGCGGCGCGGCGCAAGTGCCGCTCTTCCGCGCACTTCGTTTCCAGAAACGTGTCGAGAATCTGGAACGCCAGGTCCTCGCCAATCAGCCCCGAGCCGAGCGTCAGCACATTCGCGTTGTTGTGCGCCCGGCTATTGCGGGCGCTGCTCAGGTCGTAGCACAACGCCGCCCGCACGCCCGGCACACGATTCGCCGCCATCGCCGAGCCGATGCCTGCCCGGTCGACCATCACTCCGAGCTCGGCGGCCCCGCTCGCCACGCGCTCCGCCACCCGCCGTGCGAAGACCGGGTAGTCGACGGCCTCGCTAGAACCGGTTCCGACATCTTCAACGGAGGCTCCGCGCTTGCGCAGACGATCCGCGATCGCCGTCTTCAGGGCGACTCCGCCGTGATCCGCGCCAACCACGATTCGCCGCCCGGCCAGATCGCTCATGCGCTCCCGTTTCGCTGGAAACCGGGGATTCTGGGCGCAACCCTCGCGCGTCGCAAGGCCGACAGGGGCGATTGGCGGGCGGCGGCTACTCAAAAACCCCCAGCGGCGCCGCGCCAAATCGCGATATATACTGCAGGCGGACTGACTTCCGAACCCCAAAACGATTAGGCTACGCCCCCATGCTTAGAATCGCGAACATCCCGGATACGGATCCGCAGGAAACTGCGGAATGGGTTGAATCTCTGGCCAGCGTCAGCAGCGCGGCGGGCCGGCAGCGCGCCACGTTCCTGCTCGATCGCCTGCGCGAATGGGCGGACCGGCATGACGTGCGGGTGCCGTACGGCGCCAACACGCCCTACATGAACACGATCCATCACTCGCGGCAAACGCCCTACCCGGGCGACCGCGAGATCGAACGCCGCATCAAAAGCTATGTGCGCTGGAACGCCATGGCGATGGTTGTCCGCGCGAACAAGGCGTATGACGGCATCGGCGGGCACATTTCGACGTACGCCTCGGCCGCCACTTTCTACGAAGTCGGCTTCAATCATTTCTTCCGCGGCAAGGGCGCGGATGGGGGCGGTGATCAGATTTACTTCCAGGGCCACGCCTCGCCGGGCATTTACTCGCGGGCGTTCCTCGAAGGGCGCCTCGAAAAGTACCACTTGATGGCGTTCCGCCGTGAACTTGCCCCGACCGGCGGATTATCGTCGTATCCGCATCCATGGCTGATGCCGGACTTCTGGGAATTCCCGACCGTCTCGATGGGCCTCGGCCCGCTCGGGTCGATTTACCAGGCGCGTTTCAATCGCTATCTCGCCGACCGCGGCCTGAAGGACACCAGCGGCTGCCGCGTTTGGGCGTTTCTCGGCGACGGTGAAATGGATGAGCCCGAAAGCCTCGGCGCCATCACGCTCGCCTCGCGCGAAGGCCTCGACAATCTCACCTGGCTGGTCAACTGCAATCTGCAACGCTTGGACGGGCCGGTCCGCGGCAATGGCTCGGTCGTGCAGGAGCTCGAAGCGGCCTTCCGCGGAGCGGGTTGGAACGTTATCAAGGTGCTGTTCGGTTCGGATTGGGATCCGC
>JAGQOO010000327.1 GCA_020427345.1 Phycisphaerales bacterium
TGTAACTCGACTTGCGTGACGCCGGGGATGCGTATCTCGACCGGATCCTCGACCGAGAGAATGCTGACGCCGGGTCGCGTCTTTGCGATGTGCGACAGCATGGCGGCGAGCGTCGTGGTCTTCCCGCTTCCCGCCGGCCCGACGACGAGGAACAGTCCAAGCGGCGATGCGAGGATGTGCCTCAGCCGCTCGACGCGGGCGGGGGAGTGTCCCAGGTCATCCAACTTGAAGAACCGCGCCGTGTTTGCCATCAGTCGCAACACAACACGTTCGCCGGCAATTGTCGGCAATGTGGCGACGCGAACGTCAGTGTCGACGCCGGAAGATTTGGCCGGAATGGCGCCTTCCTGGGGAATGTCGGAGCGATACGTCAGCAGCCCGGCCATGACTTTCAGGCGGGCGACGACGTTCGGGCCGATGATCAGCGGGAGGCGCTGGTTCTCTTGCAGGACGCCGTCAATCCGGAACGCCACGCGAACGTCGTTATCGCCGGGATCGATGTGCACATCGCTGGCGCGGCGCGTGGCGGCGTCGGCGATGATGCCGTTGACCAGGTCGACCACTCCGCCTTCGGGGGCGTTCATGCGGGGCTCCGGGAGCGATGAGCGGGAATTGTAGCGGATTGGTGTGAAAAACCGGTCGGCGACCGGTTACGATGGCGGTTTGCCTTCAGTGTGGCGTGGCCGCGGGCGAGGGAGGTGGTCGGGTGATTCTCGAGGCGCCGTTTCGCCAAGCGCGGAGTGAAGACGCGCCGCGTATGGCTGAACTCGTCAACATCGCCGGCGACGGCCTCCCGCTGTACCTTTGGCGAAAGTTCGCGCGCGACGGCCAGACCGGCTGGGACGTGGGGTTGGAGCGCGCAAGCAACGGCATTGGGGGGTTCGCCTATCACAACACAGTTGTCCGCGACGTGGACGGGCAGGCCGCGGCATGCCTGATCGGTTACGCGTCGAATGGGCCGCCTCCGCCGGTCGGCGACCCGCCGGCGCCACTTAAGCCGCTGATGGAGTTGAGCGAGATCGTCCACGATACTTGGTATCTGAACGTGCTCGCGACACATCCGGAGTATCGCGGCAGGGGTTTTGCGTCGGCGCTGTTGCGGATCGCCGATGAACTGGCCCGCGCAAGCGGCAAAGAGCGGATCAGCCTGATCATGTCAGACGCGAACGAAGGCGCCAGGCGCTTGTACACACGCAACGGCTATGCCGAGTGCGCGACGCGACCGATGGTGAAGGAGAGTTGGGAGCATGTCGGACAGAACTGGGTGTTGCTGGTCAAGGCGTTGTAACAGCGCGCGGACTTGATGATCGGAGCCGACGGCGTACCTCGTCATTTGCCCGGGCGAACGGCGGTCAGTAAGCTCCCTCGGTTGATCGAAGCGGTCGGGCTCACGGCCGTCGGCGCCCGTAGCTCAGCTGGATAGAGCAGCGGACTTCTAATCCGCAGGTCGCAGGTTCGAATCCTGCCGGGCGCGTCTTCTGTCATTCCCAAACCGAACTTCGCGTTGTCGCGGCGCTGTGCCTGGCGGTATGCTGGCATATCTGTCCATCGGGCATGTCGCCGCCCTGGCCGATTTCCCGACGGCTGTCAGACGCTCACGTCGCGCACTTGTCAGGAGAGCCGCATGCACGATCTGCCCGAAACGATTCAGCCGCTGCTGGAGGCGATGAAGAAGCTCGACGCGAGCGACTTGCACCTCAAGACCGGCGTGCCGCCATGCTATCGCGTGGCGGGGAAGCTGCGACGGACGGACATTCCGCCGATTCACGTGGACGGGCGTGATATCGAGGGGCTGATGAAGCCGATCGTGCCGCCGCGGAAGTGGGAGGACTACGAGCGGCGCGGCGCGACGGACTTTGCTTTCCTCCTGCCGGATGGCGACCGGTTTCGTATCAACGTCATGCGGTCATGCGACCACATGCACGCGGCGATTCGGCGGGTGAAGGCCACGATTCCGAACTTCGCGGAACTTCATCTGCCGCCTGTGATGCAGCGCCTTGCGGAAGAGACGTTCGAAGGGCTGATTATGGTGTGCGGCGTGACGGGCTCGGGCAAGAGCACGACGATGGCCGCGATGATCGATCACATCAACGCGAATCGCTACTGCAACATTGTCAGCATCGAAGACCCGATTGAATACGGCTTCAAGCCGAAGAACGCCATCATCAGCCAGCGCGAGATCGGGCTGGATGTCGAATCATTCGCGGACGGCCTGCGATCCGCGGTTCGCCAGGACCCTGACGTGATCTTCGTCGGCGAAATGCGCGATCACGAAACGGTGTTGGCGGCCCTTCAGGCCGCGGAAACCGGCCACCTGGTGTTCGCGACGCTGCACACGGCGGACACGATGCAATCGATCGGCCGTATTCTCGAGTTTTTCGCGCCGGAACAACACGCGTTTATCCGCAGTTCACTCGCGAACAGCCTCAAGGCGATTTGCGCGCAGCGCCTGCTGCCGGCGATCGACGAGAAGATCCTGCGGGTGCCGGCGATGGAAGTGCTGCTGGGCGACGCGATCGTCAAGGAGAAGATTCGCGAGGGCGAAGACGAGGACATCCCGGGAATCATCTCCGGCAGCAAGGAAGGCGGCATGCAGAACTTCACCATGGCGCTGGCGAGGCTGGTGCAGAGCGATCTGGT
>JAGQOO010000328.1 GCA_020427345.1 Phycisphaerales bacterium
GAAGAGAAGATGACGCTGTTCTGGCACGGGCACTTCACGAGCGGAATGCGCGAAGTGCGCGACTCGATCAAGATGAAAGAGCAAAACGAGTTTCTGCGGCGCCACGCGCTCGACAACTTCGGCGAACTGCTGCTCGGCGTCAGTCGCGATCCGGCCATGCTGGTCTATCTCGATGGCGCTCGAAACAACAAACGCCAGCCGAACGAAAACTATGCCCGCGAGTTGATGGAGCTATTCAGCCTTGGCGAGGGAAACTACACGGAAGATGACATCAAGGCCGCCGCCCGGGCCTTCACAGGCTGGGGCTATGACGATCAGGGTTTTGTATTTCGCAAGAATCTGCACGACTACGACCAGAAGCGCTTCCTCGGCCGTAGCGGACGGCTGAACGGCGACGATGTGCTGGAGACGATCCTGCAACAGCCGGCGTGCTCGCGCTATCTCGCCAGCCGGCTGATCAAGTTCTTTGTAACGCCTGACCCCGATTCTTCGCTCGTCGAGTCGTTCGCCGCAGTGATTCGCCGCGAAAAGTACGAGATGAAGCCGGTGATGCGGACGCTGTTCCTGAGTCGCGCGTTTTATGATGGTCACTATCGTGGATCGCTGGTGAAGAGCCCGGTCGAGCTGCTCGTCGGCACGGCCCGGCAATTCGGCAAGTCGATCGAGGACTTGCGGGCGGCTGAGCGGGCGATGACGGGCATGGGCCAGGAATTGATGCAGCCGCCGAATGTGCGCGGCTGGCAGGGCGGGGCGACGTGGATCAACACCGCGACGCTGTTCAGCCGTTACAACGTGGTCAGCGCGATGCTGGCGCCGCCGCCGCGTGGACGCGATGTCGACAAGTCGCAGTGGAACGATGAGGAAATGTTCGATCGAACGATGGCGGACATGTCGATGCGCAGCATGGATATGGAGGAAAAGTCGCGCGTCGACCAGCGCGGGTATGTCGCGTTCGACCCGGTCTCTGTCGTAGAAAGCTACGATCTGAAGTCGGCGCGCGAGATCGTCGACTTCTTTGCGGCGCGCGTCCTCGCGCTGCCGCTTTCAGAGGCGAAGGCCGCGCTGCTGACGGAATATCTATGTGGCGGCGAGCGGGAGTTTCGCCCGAAGGGTAGGAGCGCCGGCGTGCGCCTGCTGACGATGCTCCAGCTGATGTGCAGCACGCCGGAATATCAGATGAACTGAGCGGCTGGGCATGCGCGGTGATTGAACCGGACTTCGGGCTAACGGCTGATCGAGGACACCATGGCTGACAAGTTGTTTACATCGCGGCGCGAGTTTCTGGCGGGCGGCGTCACATTCCTCAGCGCCGCTTCAACGCTGCCGGTTTTCCTCGGCAGGACCGCTACGGCGCTCGCGAGTATGGAGCCGCGCGCCAAGAAACGCGACGACGCGCCGATTCTCGTCGTCGTCCAGCTCGCCGGCGGCAATGACGGCTTGAATACGATCGTGCCGGTCGAGATGGACGAGTATTACCGTGCGCGGCCGCGCCTCGCGATCAAGAAAGCCAATACGCTGGCGTTGAAGGACGGCGTAGCGCTGCCGAGCGAGTGTGACGGCCTCAAGGGCCTGTTCGACGAAGGCCGAATGGCGGTGATTCAGGGTGTCGGCTATCCGAACCCGAATCGCAGCCACTTTGTCAGCATGGATGTCTGGCACACCGCCGACCCCGACCTCAAGGCGCACAACGGCTGGCTTGGGCGCTATTTCGATTCCTGCTGCAACGGCGCCGATCCGTCGCCGAGTGATGGCGTCGCGATCATGAGCGAAGCGCCATTGGCGATGCAGGGCGAAAAGTTCATGCCGCTGTCTTTCGAAAGCCCCGACGCGCTGCGGTGGCGCTCCGGCGAGCGCGACAAGGCCGCCGCCGAGACGTTTCGCAAGCTCAACAACCTCGATGGCGACAAGCCGCTCATCGAGGCGGCGGATGAGGACGATCTCGCGTCATATCTGCAACGCGCCGCGCTGCAGGCGCAGGTTGGCGCTGATGAGATCCGCAGCGCCGCCGGCGACCTGGGAAGCGGACGATTCAATCGGCGCACCGGCGGATTAGGGCGCTCGCTGCAGATGGTGGCGCGTTTGATCGCGGCGGACCTGCCAACGCGGATCTACTACGTATCGATGGGCGGCTTTGACACACACACCGGTCAAGAAGGGCGACATCGCAATCTGATGACGGAGTTCAGCTCGGCGATGAAGGCGTTCATAGACCAACTCGCTGAGGACAAGCTGCTTGAGCGTGTCGTCGTCATGTCGTTCTCAGAATTCGGCCGCCGCGTCGAAGAAAACTCCAGCGGCGGCACCGACCATGGCGAGGCGGCGCCGATGTTCCTGTTCGGCTCGCGCATCGCGCCGGGCCTGCACGGGAAGCACCCGAGCCTGACGAACCTGCATCGCGGCGATCTGGAGTTTGGCGTCGATTTCCGTCGTGTTTATGCGGGCGTGCTGCGCGACTGGCTCAAGCAGAAGCCGGAGCAGATCATCGGCCGCCAGGCGCCGCTGCGGCTGATCGCCTGACGATAATCAGCGCGCGGGGTTTGACCCGCGAAGGGGCCCCGCGCACATCCGTCATTCCCGCGCCAGGCGGGAATCCATAGCACGAACTGGGCC
>JAGQOO010000329.1 GCA_020427345.1 Phycisphaerales bacterium
TGAATCGCCCCCTGCTCCAGCAGATCGCCGACGACGCCGGGGGCCTTGCCGCGTTTCTCTCCACGGGCGACGACTTCGATCGCCAGGCCGAGGCCTTCCGCCGCAAGCTCGTACGGCCCGCCATTGAAAACGTAGTGGTGGAATTCCCGATGGAGAACGTGTACGACGTCGTGCCCGAGACCGCGCCGAACCTGTACCACGGTCAGCCGCTTCGCCTCTACGGCCGCTATCGCACACCCGGTCCCCTCGGCGTCGTCGTGAAAGGCGACCTCGCCGGGCGCGCCTTCGAATCGAACTGCGGCGGGGCCGGTTGAGGTGTCAGTCTGGTCCGGCGCCAGTATGACGACATCGTCGAGCAGCGAAGCCAGCTTCGCGCGGACGCGCATGGCGACTTTGTTCATATCAACGCCGGGCTCGGAGGCGAGTTGATAGTGTCGCACGCCGCGGCCGAGGCGGCCGACAATCGCGGCGAGCAGTCTTTCCTGATTGGCGCCCGGCTCGCCGGCGGGTAGTCCGCTTGGGGGTCGTGTGAGGACAATCATCGGCTCAAGGCGGCGATCGATGGCCCATTTCGCGAGGCGTTCGAGCTCGTCGAGGCTGGGCGGGTCGTTGCGCGGCTGAATCAAATCCCAAGGTGTTTCGATGGCGATGAGATGGGCGCCTAAGGCGGCGGCGGCTTCGATTTCAAACAGACGATCGACGGGGGTCTGGTCGAAGAGCGCCGCGCGCACGCCGAACAGCTGATCGCGGCCGCGGACGGCGTCGGGACGTTGCGGCAGGACGATCAGGCCGTGGCTCCACTCGACCGATGGCGTGGCTCCGCTCGTGAGACGCGCGACGGCGCGATAGAAGCCGGCGTCTTCGGTCGCCCTTGAGAAAGGAAAGGTCTGTTTCGAGCGGTAGTCGGCGCCCTTGGGCGGCAGCGTGACCGTTCGGCGCTCTTCAGCGATTTTCGCTCCATCGGGGGCATAGAGTGTGAGGTCGAGTGCGCCATTGACGGGCTCAGTCTTCGAGCGGTTTTCAAGCGAGAAAACAAAGCGCGCTTCGGCGCCGTCATCAACGACGGGAGACATACGATCCGTAAAGAACTCGCCGCGCACAATGTCGATTGGCGCCACGTCATGTTCGATTTCGAAGTCATCGAAGTAGAGTGTGTGGCGGCCGGCGCCGGCGAAGCGAACTTCGATTCCAACAATCTCCAGCGGCCATTGCACTGGTTCGATGTCGGGCGCCGCGTCGGGGGTTTGCCCGCGCGGCTTGCCGAGCGCGTCGCGATCGAGCTTGGATCGGAGTTCGGCCCAGCGGCGCACTCCGCCGATGTCGGCCGGTGTTGTTGAGAACGAGCGACCGAGCGCGTCTTCAACGACGAAAGCGACTTGGGCCGCTCCCTGGTTCAGCCAGGCCCGGGCGGAGACAAGATCCGCCTGTTCGAATCGTGCCGGGTTGCGGTATTGCAGACGGATAACTGCGCCCGGGTTCGGTTTGGTCGAGGCGGCCGTGATGGCCAGAGAGCGCTGGCCGCGCGCCGGGATCGCGGCGGGTTCGATGGTCCAGTCGGTGGGGACGCTGGCGACAAGTCCTTCGGCACTGGTAAGGAAGTCGTCGGCTTCGAAGTCGGCGAGGACGCTGACGATTTTCGCGGCGGGCGAGTTCGCTGCGCACATGATCGCAAGCTGCATAATCATCGCGGTGCGCATGTAACTTCGCCTCACGGGGAATTCCGGATCTGGGACGGTCGTCGCCACGCTCGCGGCTAACCGGCGTCGGCGGGCATCGTCATGATTGAGGGGGATTCGGTCAATGCCCGCCAGCGGGCGGCCCAAGTGTGAGCGGACAAGACTCTGCGGCGCGCAGGCGCGGCTTTGCGCTGCGCGGCTCGGAAATCCTGCCGGATTGTGTGGATCGCGGCGGCTAATGTGGGCCCCCCGGAAAAAGTCGTCATCTCGCCAGTGGAGATGACTTCTTTGATTGTATGCGCGGGCGCCGTCGAGCCACCGGGATCGTGCATCAGCAATGGAACTCCGCGCGCGACGGTTTCGAGCACATCGCGGGTGAACGCGTCGCGCCGTCCGCCGAAAATCACCGCCCGTGGCGACGTTTCGCTTCGCCAGATCGGCGCGGCGCGCCGGACATCCGGTTCGCGATTCCACCCGGCGCCGTTAGCCGAGACGGTGATCCCGGCCTTTTGGGTTACGTCTATGATTCTTCGCGCCACGGCAGCCGGAATCAAGGCGTGTTCCAGAAGATGGAGCATGCGCGCCCGGATGGTCGAATCGCCGATTCGCGCGTCGGCGGCAGTCTCGGCGGCGCGCATTAGTCCGTTCGGGTCGTGGATCAGCGGCTGGTTCCACCTTTTCTCCGCGATCGCGCGGGCGGCGTCCCAAATTGCGACATGCGTCGGTTGGGTGATGCCGAGCGCGGCCGCGCGGTCTTCTGGCAAGGCGCCGAGGATCATCGCTTCGTCGGCGAAGTCCGTCGCCTCCGGGGTTCGCTCGTCGACGGCCCAATAGAATGCCTCGGGCCGAATTTTGTCACCAGTCACGCGGCGGATCGTATCTCGGATCCGGTCGGAGGCGCCGAGCCAGATCGTGTCGTCCTCGGTCAGGCTG
>JAGQOO010000032.1:0-9891 GCA_020427345.1 Phycisphaerales bacterium
CACCTCGGCCTGATACGCCTCGATCTTATGTTGCAGGTCCTTGATCGCCGTCGTGTCGGCGCCGGTCAGACGGTCGATTCGCTCCTGGTATCCGGACGACATCAACAGAACCGCCATCCAGATGTTCGCGACAAACACGTCGGGGATAACCATCATCGCCAGCATCGAGTCCGAAATGCCGACCGACTTGCCGATGGCGACAAAGTTGGCCCCGCCGCCGATCCAACTGCCGGAAAGGGCCGCAAACCCCTTCCAGCTCTCGTCGGGCAGCGCGAGACTCGTTCCGTGCAGCATGGGGCCGACGACTGCGAGCGCCAGCGGGCCGCCGATGACGACGCCCGCCGTGCCCGCCAACATCATGATGATCGCCTTCGGGCCGAGTTTGAGAATCGCGGGCACATCCAGCGAGAGAATTAGCAATGTCAGGCTGCACGGGAGCAAGAACGACTTGATCCAACTGTAGAGCGGGCTTTCGTGCGGAATCACGCCGAACGTGGCAAGGGCGGTCGGAACGAAGTAGCAGAACACGAGCGCGGGAACGATTCGAAACACCGCCGCCCCCGTGCGCGTCTTTGCGGTCACGAATATTGCCGCGAGTGTGATTGTCAGAATGGCGAGAATGCCGCCGGGGTCCGTGACGGTCGGCGTTTGGGGGATGTCGGCGAGATGGAAGATCATGGCCGCGTTTGATACGGGCCGCGCTGGGCGATGTAAAGCGCCACGGCAGGTGAGTTCGGGGTTGATCAGTCCCTTACGCTCGACGAGTTCGGAATCGGTCGCAGTTCACCCACCGGCGCGCCGATTGTGCCGAGGATGAAGTCCAATCGCGCCCGGTTGTAGTGCTTGCGGCCGTCGTAAATTCCGTGGCGGTCCTGCGGGTAAATCATCAGCTCGAAATCCTTGCCGGCTTTCTGCAACGCCCGAATGAAGCGCAGCGTGTTCGACGGATGCACGTTGTCGTCCAACAACCCGTGGTAGATCAGTAACTCGCCGTGGAGGTTATCCGCCGATTCGATCGCGGAGGCTGCGTCATACGCAGAGTCGGCATCCGCAGGAGCCATGTATCGCTCGGTATAGACCGAGTCGTATTCGCGCCAATCCAGCACCGGCGAGCCGCACAATCCCGCCGCGAACATTTTGCTATGCGTGAGCGCGTAGCCAACTACAAAGCCGCCATAACTGTGGCCGCCGATCCCGACGCGCGTCTCGTCGACGAAACCCTGGGCGATCAGGCCGCGCACCGCCGCTTCGATATCCGCGAGTTCCACGCTGCCAAGCCGCCCGTGGGATTGCCACGACGAGATCGCGCCGCGCCCGCTGCCGCTGCGCGGGTCGATCTTGCATCCCACGATTTCGTTCGCCGCGAGCAGGCGCAGGAACATGTCGCCTTCGCTCCAACGGTTGCGCACAGTCTGCGAGGTCGGGCCACCGTACACCTGCACCCACAGCGGGTATCGCCGCGTCGCGTCAAACCGGCGCGGCAGGAACAGCTGCGCCTGTAGCGGAAAGCCGTCCGGCGCGGCGAGCGCGACGATGCGCGATTCGCCAATCTCCCACTCGTCGAGCTTGGTCGATTTCGCGTCGTGATCGAGTTCACGAACGACGGCGCCGTTGGCGTCACGCAGAGAGACACGCGTTGGCTCATCGGACGCGCTATAGCGGTCGAGGAACCAGCGTCCCTCCGGCGAGAAATCCGCATCGTGGGTCGAGCCGACATCGGTCAGTCGCTCGATTTCGCCGCCAGTCAGCGGCACGCGGTACACCTGCGTTTCGAGGGGCGTCTCGTGCTCGCCGCTGAAGAACAAGCGGTCTTGTGCTTCATTGATCACCAGGATGGACCGAACATTCCAGTCGCCCGTCGTCAGTTGCCGGATCAGCGCTCCATCCGCCGCCCGGTGTTCGATACGTCGCCAGCCGTCGCGATCTGTGAGCCAAAGAAAAGAGCCGTCCGCCAGCCACTCCGGCCCGGCGGCGACCTCCACCCACGCGGGTGATGGCTCATGCAGTAAGCGCTTGCAACGCCCATTCGCCGGATCGGCCGCGCACAGATCCAGCCACGTCTGCTCGCGGTTCTGCACACAGAAAACGAGCCGCCCATCCGGCGCCCAGCCGACGTAGGGGATGAGAATCTCCGTGCCTTTGTACGCGTCGAGATCAATCCACTCGTGGCCCCAGCCATTCGGCCGGATGACGCCGAGCCGCACGCGCGGGTTCGGCTCGCCCACGCGCGGGTAGCGCGTGTATTCGACCGTCGTCGGATCAGCGAGGTAGTTCACGAGCGGATACAGCGGCACGTCGCTGTCGTCGAGTTGCAGGTACGCGAGGTAGCGTTCATCGTCGCGCCACCAGTGGGCCCGCCACTCGCCGCGACCGAAGAGCTCTTCCTGATACACCCAATCGAAAACACCATTGAAAATCGCGTCGCTGCCGCCGCGTGTCAGGCGGGTTTCGTGACCGGAGCTGACCTTCGCCACGTACAGGTCGTTGTCGCGAGTGAAGCTGAGGTAACTCCCGTTCGGGCTGACGCCGGTGTAGTCGCGCTTGCCGGCTCCTTTGACGCGTTGGACGGTCGGCGGCGAGCGCGTCAGGTTGGCGACATAGAGCCCGTCGCCATCACGGATGAGCACATGATCAAGCCCGTCGGAGGCGTCGCCGGGGTTCTTGGCGAGTCTCTCGGCGGCTTTGGCCTCGACGCCGGCATTTCGCAATGCGGAAGCGAGCGCGTCGCGATCGAACAGCGGTTCGGCGGCGCCATTCGCGGCGCTGACGCGCTTCCAACCGTCGTCGCCGCGCTCCAGCCATGAATCCGCGTCGAGCCATTCGCGCGGCGTCGCGCGCCCGCCGAAGGTCTCCCCGTGCTTCTCGGGGAATACGGCTTCGAACGTCAGCGTTTTTTTGCCGACGCTGACCTTGGCCGTGTCATCCGCGCGCCCGACACAGGCGGCCAGCCCGATCGCGCATGCGCAAATCCGTGTGAGCACCGCGGTCCGCGTGCCGGTCACGCGCTATTCCGGCTTCTTCTCGTCCGCCTTCTTCGGCAGCTTTGCGAGGGCGTCCTCGAGCGCCTTGATCACGGCGGGATCGTCCGGGGGCGTGCGCGGCTCGAACCGGGCGATCAGCTTGCCTTCACCATCAGTGAGGAACTTCGTGAAGTTCCAGCGAATCGGACCGGCGAATTCGGGATTCGTCTTCTTGTCAGTGAGGTACTTGTAGAGCTCGCAGGTTTCCTTGCCCTTGACGGTGATCTTCGAGAACAGCGCGAACTTGACGCCGAAGTTCGTCTTACAGAACTCCTTGATCTCGTCGTTCGTGCCGGGTTCCTGCTGGCCGAAGTCATTGGCCGGAAACGCCAGAATCGTGAGCCCCTTTTCGGCGTATTTGTCGTGCAGCTCTTCGAGCTGTTCATATTGTGGCGTCAGGCCGCACTTCGACGCGACGTTCACGATCATGATGACGTGGTCTTTGTACTTCGAGAGGGGAACCTCTTTGCCCTCGATGTTCGTCATCTTGAATTCGAGCACGCTCTTGGCGGTTTCGGCGGTCACTGGTTTGTCCTTCTTCTCATCCGTTGGCGTGTCCTTGGACTTGTCCTGCGCGAGCACCGTCCCCGCCAGCGCGACCAGCATCAGAATTCGCTTCATCGGCTTTCGCTCCATTATTCGTCGTGCCCGTTGACATCCACGTGCCGCACATCGGCGGCGATTTTATGCAGTTCTTCCAGCGCTCGCGGCGACATCCGCGCATGCACGATCACGCGATCCTCATCGTATTCGCGCTCGTCAACATCCGCGAACCGGTCCACAAAGTTCAACGCCTTGCCGTTGCGCTGCGCGATCGAGAGCGTCACCGACGTGCGCTCGCCACGCATCCGCTCGTCGATCAGATTCCGCACCTGATCCACGCCTTGCCCCGTCAGCGCGGAGACTTCCAGCGCCTTCGGATGTTCGTGGCGCAGAATCGTCAGCAGTGTTTCATCGCGCACCGCGTCGACCTTGTTCAGGACAATCACCATCGGCGTGTCGGGAACTTCCAGATCGTGCAGCACCTCATTGACCGCCGCAATCTGCTCGGCCGCCTCGGTGCTCGACGCGTCGACCACGTGCAGCAGCAAATCGGCGTGAATCGCCTCTTCCAGCGTCGCTCGGAACGACGCGACCAGATGGTGCGGCAGATTGCGGATAAATCCGACCGTGTCCGACAGCAGCGCCGCCCGCCCCGCGCCGAGTTCGACACGTCGCGTCAGCGTGTCCAGCGTGGCGAACAGGCGGTCTTCCGCCCGCGCGCCGGCGCCGGTGAGCGCGTTCATGAGCGTGCTCTTGCCGGCGTTCGTATAGCCGACGAGCGAGACCTTGAAGTAATCACGCCTGGCCGCGACTTCGCGCACGCGGCGGCGGTGAATCTCCGCCAGTTTGTCTTTCAGAAAGGCGATCCGCCGACCAACGATCCGCCGGTCGATTTCGATCTGGCGCTCACCCGGGCCACGCGTGCCGATGCCGCCGACGCTGCCGGCGCCGCCGGCCCCGCCCGCTCCCGCGATGCGCTCCAGGTGCGTCCACATGCCGCGCAGGCGTGGCGCGGTGTATTCAAGCTGTGCGAGTTCGACCTGCAAACGGGCTTCAGCCGTGCGCGCCCGCGAGGCGAAGATGTCGAGAATCAACTCGCTGCGGTCCAGCACTTTGCGATGCGTCACCGCCTCGATTTCACGAATCTGCGACGGCGAGAGGTCATTGTCGAAGATAATCAGGTTCGCGTCGGCGGCATCCGCTCGCTGACGGATTTCCTCGAGCTTGCCCTTACCGACGCACGAAGCGGCGTTGTACGTCTTTCGGCGCTGCACGGTCTTGTCGACAACGACCGCGCCCGCAGAACGGGCCAGTTCGGTCAGTTCGACGAGCGTCGTGTCGCTCAGCTTCTCATCGTCCAGCAATACGCCGACCAGCACGGCCCGCTCTTCGCTGACCGCGAGATCGTCGCGTCCGGCTTGATTGATCCAGGTGTTCTTTGCCATTCGACCTCTTGACGATCCCGACAGCGCGCTGATTCAGATAACGGTTCAATCGCAGCCCGCATTCCGTTTCGGGGAGTAATCGCGATTATAACCAATTCGCCCCTTCGGGCCGAAAATCGGGGATTCCGGAGTCCACGCTGCTATCATGCGGCCCATGAACCACGACCACTGGATGTCATTGGCGATCGAGCAGGCCCGTCGGGCGATCAGCCTCGGCCAATCGCCGTTCGGCTCTGTCATTGTGCGCGACGGCCAACTCGTCGCCGCCAATCACAACGAAGTCTGGCTGCGCGGCGATCCGACGGCCCACGCCGAAGTCACGAACATCCGCGCCGCCGCCGCCGCGCTGAAGTCGATCGATTTCAGCGGCTGCGTGCTTTATTCGACGTGCGAGCCGTGCCCGATGTGCGCCTCGGCGATCCACTGGGCCAAACTGGACGCGGTCTATTACGGCGCGTCAATCGCCGACGCCGCTGATGCGGGCTTCACCGAGCTCCGCATGCCGATTGAGCGGCTGTACGAAGTCGGCGGCAGCCGGACCCGCGTGCAAGGCGGGCTGATGCGGCAAGAGTGCACGGCCCTGTTTCAAGAGTGGCTGACGAACGACCAGCGCCGGCCATACTAGTTTTTTGGGGGGGGCGTCGGCCGCCGGCCGGCGCCCATTTTGACTGGCGAGACGCCGGTGCTCCCCAATTCGGATGTTCAAGAAAACACCCCCGCCCGGAGTGACTCTCTCCGGGCGGGGGCGCGACAATCTGACAGTCTTTGTTCTCGATTCGACTCGCGACTTACGGGCAACTCGTTCCGAATACCGACAGGAGCAGCGCCAAGTCGCTCAGGCCCACTGCATCGTCGCCGGTGATGTCGGCGCCCGGGTCATAGTTCGGGTCGCCGAGGGACGTGCCGAAGGCGGCGATAAGCTGGGCGAGGTCGGCCAGGCCGATGACGCCGTCGCCGGTGAGGTCGGCCGGGCAATCTTCGCCGACGCCGACCCAGAAACCGCCGCTCAGCGTGTAGTTCCCGCCACCCATGATGCCGGCGTCGGGCTGGCCGATCGTGCCGCTGACTGTGTAGACGCCTCCGGCGGACGTTCCGCCGCCGCCGTCGATCGTGAACCAGTTGATTTCATACTGCCCGAACGCGGCGGCCGAGCCCGCGAGCGTCGCGATAAGTGCCAGTTTTCGAAGCATGATTGATCTCCGTCGTTTTCAGTGCCCACGGGGCCCAAGGGCCGCCATCTGTAATTACGCAAAATCCCGCCCATTACCCGCAAAATTACTGCCCGATTCTCACAATTCCGCTTGTTCCGCGCCGTTTCAGCGTCATCGGGCGCCGGATCGTGAACCGCTCGTTGTACGACCCGGGGTTGATTTCCACGTTTCCGCCGGCGACTACGGCAAAACTGCCCTCGAAAACGGTGCTGAACGGGTTGGATGCTGTGCCGCGCTCCAGCGAGCCGTTGTTCCCGGGGTCACCCGCCCAACTCGTGACAACGACGGGGCTGGCGATGGAACTCAAGTAGTACTGCAGATTCGTGAAGGCCAGATCGAACCGCCCATATCGCGACGTCATGCAGTCGGCGGGGCCGCCGCTGAGCGTGCCGCGGACGCGTCGGCTGCTATCCATTACCGGGGACCCGGAAGAGCCCGGCTGCGTGTAGCCGCTCGTGTACTCGACATCCCACACTTCGGCCGTGAAGCAGTTGTTGCTGGCGTCGCAGAATTCCTGCTCATGGTTGTCGACTTTGGAGCCGAACGAGATGCGCTTGAATGTGCCGCCGGGGTGATGGATGCCCGTAGCGGCGCCATCGCTCCACGAACCGGATGACCAGCCGAGGAAGAAGTTCGCGCCCGGCGCCTCGTACAAACCGACGAGGTTCCAGTCACTCGCCGTGTACCTCTTCAGCAGCAGCGAGCCGTCGCTGCGCGGCAGGGTGTTCGCGTTCGGCGGCATGCCGTTGCAATTCGGCGTTTGGAATTGCCAGATAAACGCGGTGCTATTGGCGGCTGACTGATTCCCGATGCAGTGATTGGCCGTCATCACAAGCGGACACAGGTCAGACGGCGTGCGGTTCAGCAGCGCGCCGCTGCAAGTGCCGGCGACGTTGCCGTTGCCATCGATGAACCACAACTCGACGACCGCCTGCGCTTCGTTCGCCCACGATGAAACGCACGTCACGTCATTGTGGGCGCAGCCTCGCTCCGTGAACGGCGAGTCGCCGTTGATGTACGCGATCGCGCCGATCTTTGGCAGCAGCGGCGCCTCGACCGTCGCCGGCGCGACGAACTCCAGCCCGATGTGCTCACCGAAAATCGGCGTCGTCCACCAGTGGCCGTTTTCGTCGCGAATCGGGCGTGTGTACGGCCCGAAGGCGGCGCCGCTGACGGGGTCGTACACGCGGAGTTCTACGCCGTCCCGGCCGAAGTCCTCATCAAACCGGACGCGCAGCGCGTGCGCGCCGGCTGATGAGAACTCGATTGCGGCCACCTGGGCTCCCTCGTCGTCCGTGAGTCGCCATTCGAGGTGGTCGAGCAGCCCCTCCGGCGCCGGCTCGACATACCCGACCACTCCGTACAACGCGTCAGGGGCCGCGTCGGGTTCGCGCGTCGCGGGCAGCGGCTCCCAATCGGCCGGGATGTAGTCAGCGAAACGCTCGCCGGGCATCCACTCGATCGCATCGGCGGCGACGCTGTCGACTGCGACCGCTTCACCCGCCTCGATTCTCGCGGCCGCGGTCGCGCCGTGCTGAGCAGCAGCTGGCCCAGCATTCGTCACGGCGTTTTCCTGCGCCATGACGGCGGCACTCCCGGCAATCGCGATCAGCGAACTCAACTGACGAAACATGACACGCACTCCCATCTTGAACGCTTGGCCCGGTTACTGGCCGATCCGCACAACGCCGCCGCTGGAAACGAGCGTGACTCGCTTGTTAAGGGTCAGCGTTTCGGGGTAGTTCCCCGCCGTAATCTTGATCCGCGCGCCGCTCCAGGCGGCGGCGTGGCCCAATGCAACGGTCGGATACGGATCAGCGGGCGTTCCTTCCCACGGCGGCGTCGTATTCGCCTTATTGACGTGGACGGTGCCTCCGCGTTGCAGCCAGATTCGAATCACGGGATAGGTCTCTTCGAACTCGCCGTACATCGCCCAATAGTCATCAATGTTTGAGCAGTTCATATCGCCCGGGTCGCTGAAGTCCGAGCAGCGACCCAGCAACTGACCGGCGATCTGGCCACTGCTGTTGAACACGCCGGAGCCGCTGGACCCGCCCTCAACCAGGCCGTCGATCATGTTGTAGTAGTCGAAGTCGGTTCCATCTCGGCACAGGCATCCGGGGCAGACGCCCACAGAATCCAGCAACGTTGCGCGTTTCCAGCTTCCGCTGGGGTGGTGCGCGCCCCAGGCGTTGTCAAGACTCGTTGCGGTCGTCCACCCGGCCAGCGCGACGCCGCCCGGCACGCCGCCGGCGAGCCGAATGAACGTCATATCATTCGACGACTGCTGCGAGACAAGTGTGCCGCCGTTGCTGCGCGGCAGGGTGCTGTAATCAGGCAGTGCGCCGCCGCAGCCATTGCGCTGCCACAGCCACACGACTTCGAGTGAGTTGATTTCACTCTGTGTGTTTACGCAGTGGTTGGCCGTCAGGAAGTAGGGCACGAGTGTGTCCGGATCCTGGTCATTCAGCATCGTACCGGTGCACACGGCGCCGCTGCCGCCGCTGACGAAGTTCATCTGTCCCGTCGCGAGGCGCGCCGCGTTGTTCACTGGTTCGCACATCGCGTCGTTGTGGCAGGAGAAGACCCCGTTGCCGTTGGTTCCGCCGTCTTCGACCATGAACGGCTGGTCAAAGTGCATGATGTCGTCGACCGTGAACGTCGGGGCATCGGTCGACCAGAACTCGACATAAACGATGTCGCCCGGCAGCGACGCTGTCCACAGTTCACCGGTTTCGCTCGGTCCGCGCCCGGTATATGGCCCGCGCGCAATCAACTCATCGCCGACGAACGAAAAGACCACCAACTCGCCGTGGCCAACATCGAAGTTCGAGAAGTGCAGCCGCGTGCCGTACGCCTCGGCCGTTTCGACGGAGAACGTCCAAAGCGTGCCGCCATCTTGCAGTGGCGTTTCCACTGCGAAGTCGGTGATCGGCGGGGCGTTCAGTGGACGCACGACGCCGACGCGGGCCGGGCCGGGGCTGATGTCCGCGTACCGCTGACGCATTTCCTCGTCCGCTTGCGAGACGCGTTCCGCAGTCACCATCGGCAGGGCGCGCGTGCTGCTCGGCGGGAACGGATCCGCCAGTGTCAGGCTGATCGGCTCCACCATCGGATTCGTATCGGCCACCGGCGTGAACTCGGCCGGATAATCGATTACTTCCTTCGCGTCCGTATCAATCTGCGCCCGATCGGCTTCGGCGCGGGTCGCGCTTCCGCCGGCTCCGCCCGATTCCTGGGCGAACGCGGCGGTCGCGAGTGTCATGGCCATCATGGCCGTCAATAGGCGTTTCATTGCTCAATCTCCAGGCGCCGATCCCGGGTTTCGCTTTTGTCAATTCGCGAACCGGGGAGGGCGGTCGTCATGTTTCCAGAGAATCCCGCTTCAGACGCTCACTATTGGAGATTGACCAGCACGAGGACCAGGCCGCGCTCGCCCTTGGGCAGCGCCGTCATCGCCTTGCCGAGTGTCGCGCCGGAGGCCATCGCCCGATCCCTGGCCGCCATCGCGCGCCCCGGCGTATCGGACGTCGTCAGCAGGTCGCCGATCTCGATCGCGGTGGTCGTCGCGTCGCATTCAACCCACACGCGCCCGTTGAGGGCGATCGGTGGCATGTCGTGACTGCCCGGCATGTTCCCGAGGATCGTGCCGGCGGGGATGTCGCCCGCGCC
>JAGQOO010000032.1:9908-21105 GCA_020427345.1 Phycisphaerales bacterium
CCCGCCACGCGGTGGTTGTACGCGCCGCGCGCTACGCGCAGCTGGCCGGCGTGATCCGGGTCGATCTCAACGACCTGTCCGGGCTTCAGCTCTTCGCTGGCCGGGAAACGCTCGGCGACGTCGGCGCCGTAGATTTCGAGCACGTCGATGCTGGCTTTGCCGCTAACGGACAGGGCCGCCACGTTCGGATTGGCGCCGACAACCTCCAGCGCGGGGTTGTTGTTGTTGTTGAGGATCGTCGCGATGCGCACGCCGCCGCCCGAGCCCCACTGCGCGAAGTTGCCGAGGCTCTCACTGTTGAAGGCGAACACGTGTAAACGCGAGGTTGGATTCGTAACGCCGATGCCGACATCGCCGTCATCATCGAGCGTCATCACGGTGTCATTCTGGCTGTAATCGACGTTCGTGCCGGCGGTGAAGCGCAGTTCGCTACCGGCGCCGGTCGTTTCACGCGCAATGGCCCACTTGTTGCCCAGCACGCCGCTGTCGACCTGACCGAGGACGAGCGCCGAGCCCCACGAGCCGCTGCCCGAGCTGTACAGACCAAGAACCGCGTCGGCGTCTTCAACGACAACGACGTCGTTCAGCAGGTTGTTTGTCGTGACACCGATCGACGAGTCCATTACGTGCAGCTTTGCGGCCGGTCCCGACCGCCCGATGCCGACGCCGAGCGTCGAATTCGTTTGAAGATTGAGCGATGAGTCGCCAAACAGAGAGTATCCGTCGATGTCCGTGCCATCGATGCGGGTGGTGAACGACGCAAAAATCGGGCCGGCCGACACCGACCGCGAGACACTCAGCCCGACGCCCGGGTCACCGTCGCCCTTCGCAATCGTCACCGACCCGTTTGCCAAGATGGCGTTGGTGCGGGCGCCATCTACGACGTGCAGCGCGTAAGCGGTCGACGGCGTGTTCGTGTTGATGCCGACCGAGCCTGCATTCGTGTTGTAGATTGAACTAGATGCTCCAGCGGCCCAGAAACCGCCCGCGCCGTTAAGCGCGTGCAGGGCATACGGATTGGCGGTGATTTCCTGACGCGGGCTCAGCGTCGTGTATACGGCGCCGTCACCGGGGCCGTTGATGGCGATCTGCAGGAACCGTTTGTCGCCGCCGAACTGCGCGCCGAAATCGAGGTTGATGGTAAACGTGCCTTCGAAGACGTCGACCGCGTTCAGTGTCAGCGTCGGGCCGACCTGCGAGCCCATCGCCGCGTCGGTCCACAGCGTTGCCCGAATGTTGTACGCGCCGGTCGGCTTCTGGCCGTTGTTTTCCAGCAGGCCCTGATATGTGAAACCCGTTCCGAGCGGGGCGGCGGCCGCCGCCGTCGCCAGAGTCGCGGCCATCACCGCACTGCGGATTACCGTCTTGAAGCTCATCATCGCGTCAGCCTCCAGTTGGCGGCATTTGCCGCTGGGTTGCGGGCGTCCGCTGGCGGGAACTCGCCACGACGCGGCGCCAGTTCATGGAACGGAACACAGACCGGAGCCTGCCGCGCTCGTTGAAAAAAGTGACGCCTGCCTCAGCCGGACGACGAATAACCCAGATTGGACTTGAAGCGTCGGCGTGGCGCCGACTCGCGGTTCCCGCCGCCGGCGCTATAATCGCCCTTGCCAAAGTAATCAGCAGGGAGGCGGTGTTGTCGCAGGATTGGAACATGCCCCGACGCGGGGACCATTGCCGGGTTTGTGGGCGGGGGTTCGCTGCGGGGGATCATTACCGGGCGTTGCTATTCGAAACCGAGCAGGGCTATGAGCGCGAGGAGGTCTGCCTCGGCTGCCCGCCCCACGGCGACGATTTTCTCGCCTCGTGGCGGACGCATCGACCGCATCCGACCGGACCGCAGAAAGTTCGGCTGGATCTGCCCGCGATTTTCAGCTTCTTCGAAGGACTCGCAGACGCGACCGAGCCGGAGAAAGTCCAATTCCGGTTTGTTCTGGCGCTGCTTCTGTGGCGGAAGAAGGCGCTTCGGCTGCAGGACTCGAACAGCGCGGATGGCGTTGAGACATGGCATTTCACGCGCCCGAAGTCTGAAGACCGCTATCAGGTGGCGCGGCCGGCGCTGGACGACCAGCGCATCGAGGAGCTCAGTGCCCAACTGGAAGCGCTGCTCGCGGGCGGAGAATCACCCGAAGGCGCCGAAGCGCCGCCCGAAACTGAAGGCCCGTCCGCGAACGCCGAGCCTGAGGCGTTGGAGGCCGGAGAGCCGCGCTAGTGCCGAAAGCCCGCCCGATTGTGTTCGATCGCACATCGATGCAAGGAGTGTTCATGAAGTTCCGAATCGTCGCCTGTCTCGCCCTGACGTCGACTCTGGCCGGATGTCAGTCGACGACGCCCCGAGCCCGCTTCCAAGCGCCGGCGGACGCGAGGGCCGCGGTGGCCCGCGTCAACGGTAATCTGCGGAAGATCGACGGGCCGATTCAGGCGCGAGACGCGATCGCGACGTTTCGCTATTCGAATTCCACCGGCCAGCGCATCGGCTTTGTCGCCTATCCGGCGGCGATTCAGTTTCAGCCGCCGCAGACGCTGATTTTTGAAATCCGCAGCCCGCTTGGTCCGCCGATCGCGGAGGTTGGTTCAAACGATACTGAGTACTGGGTTTGGACCGATGTGCCCGATTTGCGCAAGCTCTGGATCGGCACCTGGTCGGCGCAGCGTGGCGGTCGGGCGAAGACGCTTCCGCTTCCGCCGGATCAATTGCTTGACGCCCTGCTGCTGCGCGAGATGCCGGTGCAGGTCGAAGGCGGTATTCCGCCGGTGCTGGTTGAAGAATCTGGCGGGGTGATGGGCGGGGGGCCGCGCAAGCGGCTTGTGTATCAGGCAATGGACCCGCGCGGTTGGCCGTATGTTGCTCGCGAAGCCCGGCTGAGCCCGAAGTCCCCGTATCTACCGGAGGAGCTGATTGAATACGATCGCAATGGCGAAGTCGTAATGCGTGCGCAATTCAGCGGCTACGCTCCGCTCGATGGCGCTTCCGGTGATCCGGCGTGGATATGTCGCAGCCTCGTGGTGGAGTGGCCGCGCGACAAGGCGGAGCTGCGGCTCGACCTCGGCACGGTCAAGCTGCGCAAACGTGAGGTCATCGCAGAAACGCCGCAGCGATGGGGCGGCGAGATTGAGCCGTTAGACCTCCCGGTTGGAATCGAGCCGGATCGTGAGTCGCGGGTAACGCCGCAATGAGGCGTTTGTCGCTCCTTCTCGTCGCGCTGTTCGCGGTCGTTCCCGGCTTGCGCGCGCAGAACGCGGAGCAGGGTCATGCCGAGGCAGAGGCGCCATCCGGATCGTCGATTTTCGTCTCGGCGACGGGAAAGACGCTGTGGGTTGGCGAGTCGCGCGCAAATCGCTCGCAGATCCTGTGGCGCCAGGCGGTGACGGACTTCGATGTGCTGCGCCCGATCCGCATCGCCGGCGAGATCGCACATATCGAGGCGCTCGACGAGAGCGTCTTCGTGCAGCTCGAGACCGGCCTTTATGAGTACGACCGTTCGGACCTGACCGACGTTCCGTCGACGATCAGCAATCTCCCGGGTGACGCTCAGCCGTTGGCATTGGCCACGGGCGACGGCACGCTCTACGCCGTAGTGTCGGGTGATGTGGCGCGACAGATTCGGCCCAACGCGGATGCGCCGGCGCTTCCATCAGATGCGCCGAGCGTCAATCTCGACGGCGCGGATTACGTCGTCGTGCGTTACCGTGGCGAACGTTGGCAGCCGTTCACGGCGTTGCCGACGAGCGGCAGCGGTCCGCCCGCCATCTGCCTTGTGGATTCGCGGCTGGTGCTTGCCTGGCGGCAGGATGAGACGATCCACACCGCCGAAATCACGTTTGAACACGACCAGCCGATACGGACGCGCTCGCAGCCCGTGCAGGTCAACGGCATAGAGAAGTGGTGGCTGACGGCAGTGGGGGGCGTGCCGACGCTGGTGACGGTGCGCACATCTGAATCAGACAAGCCGATCGCGTTTCGCTGGCTCGGGGCGCCGGACGAGCGCAAGTGGTCGCCGGTTTCTCTCACTCTCTCAGAACTGCCGGAAGGCGTGGCGGACGCGACGGTGGAGTTTGCGGTTGGTTTCAATCAGCAGATTGCGCTGCTCCTTCGTACGAGTGACGCCGCGCCCGTTCTGCGCTACGCGGGCCTGGGGATTCCGCCAACGCTGAAGTCGGAGCGCCTCGACGAAACGCTGCGCGGACCGGCGGCGGCGATGCGCGTCGATGAGGTCGTCCAGGCCGCGACATGGATCATTCTGATCGCAATCATCGTGTCGATCACGTTCTTTCGTCGCGGCGCGATTACGCGGGACGCCGTTCTGCCCGCGGGAGTGGCGCATGCGCTGCTGTTTCAGCGCGCCATCGCGGCCCTGATCGACATGGCGCCGATCGCGATCGGGCTGGCGGCGCTGGTTGGCGTGGATTGGCGGCAGGGGTTGGCGCTATTGGCGCAGTGGGGTGTCTTCGCGCAGCCGGAGGCGATGCGCGACGCGGATTTGCTGAAGTGGTGGGCGCTCACATCTCTGACGTATGTGGGCTATGCGTGCGTCATGGAAATGACGGTGGGGCGAACGATCGGCAAGTTCGCGATGCGCATTCGGGTCATATCGGATACCGGGGAAAAACCGCGGCCGTGGCAGATGTTCGCGCGCAACGCGTTCCGCCTGATCGAGTTGATGCCGCAATTCTGGATTCTGTATCTCATGGTCGCGCTGGCCCGCAATCGGCAGCGCATCGGCGACGTTTTTGCGCGCACCGTTGTGGTGCGGCGGTTTGAGATGTCGCCGCCCGAGGAGATCGAGGATACGGATGAGGACTCGGAATCGGGTGAGGACGAAGATTGATCGCGTTTAGATTTCGACGTTTTCCGCGCTGCGATCAGTCAACCCCGCATTCAGCAGAAGCTCCGTCATCTCCGCCGCGTCGCGCGTCGAAAACGCGTTGACATCGAAGCTGTCGACATCCAGCACGCCCCAACACTGATCGTTCTCGAACAAGGGGATCACCAACTCGGCCATGTCGCGCGGGTCGCAGGCGACGTACGCCTCGCCCAGGCGTCGCACATCGTGAATGACCAGCGCCTGTCGGCGGGTCACGGCCTGGCCGCAGGCGCCGTGCATGCCGATGGGCGAGCAGGCAGGCTTGTCACGACGGGGCCCGAGCCACATTTCGTCGCCCTGCGTCGTGTAGAACCCGACCCAGGATACGCCGGCGTTCCGAAACGCCTCCCAAACGGCGTCGACAAAAGTGCGCATCGTTTCTTCGCGCGTCCCGCGTTTCAGCGGCAAGTCGTGCAGCGGTTTGTAGTTCCGTCGTGCCGGCGCGGCGGGATCGTTGCTCATCGTGATTTCGCAATCCGTTTTGTAATTGACGTTCCAACTTTCGGGGGTATTGTAAAGCTGTCGCTGGTGCCGAGCGCTTGTCGCGACTCGGAGAATAGGGAATCCGGTTCAAATCCGGGACGGCCCCGCCGCTGTGACCGGGAGTACGCGTCAGATACGCCATTGGGTTTCGACCCGAGAAGGCCTGACGCCGATTGCGAGCTTGTTTTCGAAGCGCGCCTCCCGGGAGTCAGAAGACCTGCCAGTAGACGGAAGTTTTGGCACGCCTTCGTGGGAGAGGCGCTGCATGTCTGCTCAATCAGGATTGAACGACGTAAATTGATGCGACCGTCGGCGCGTGGCTTCGCGCTTGCGGTCGCTTTTCAGTTTTGGGCGTAGCAACCTGTTTGCAGTTGGCAGAAGTCCGTCGGAATCGCGCTGCGGTTCATCGGCGGATTGTGCGTTCTCTCCATTCGCAAAGGCGTTCGCCGCGATCATCGCGAAGCGACTGGAGGGAAGCGATGTGTCGTTCAGGAGTTCTGTTGATGATGTTGGGGGTGTCTGTCGGCGGGATAGCGCCGGTGCTGGGTTCCGCGGATCCGTGGGCGGATCGCGTTACTCGCTACGACCCCGGTTCCAACGCCCAGTTCGGCTACGACAATCCCCTCGTCGCCATTGGTCAACCCGAAAGGTCGACCTTTGAGACGACGGGCGGGGGCGCATTTACCAGCGTCGTTTCGCCGTTCAATCCGGCCTTCGAGACAAACGAAATCGTCAGCATCGGAGAGGGCGGCAGCCTGACGGTCGAATTCGATGAGCCGATTACGGATTCGCCGGCGCACCCGTTCGGTGTGGACCTGATCATTTTCGGCAATGGCGGGTTCATTGACGACGACTTTCCGCATGGCCGCGCCAGCGCCCCGATCGGGACGTTCGGTATGGACGCGATGCGCGTCCTCGTTAGCGATGACGGCACGAACTTCGTTGATCTAGGGCTCCACACTGAAGGGCTCTTCCCGGCGATGGGCTACCTCGACGGCGGGGCCTACGACGCTGTTCCCGGTCAAGTCCCGACTGACTTCACCCGGCCGGTGGACCCCGCGCTGACCCTGAATGACTTCAAGGGCCTGTCGCTAGCGCAGATTCGCGCTTTGTATGACGGCTCCGGCGGCGGGACGGGCATCGATATTGCCGGTTCGGGCCTGTCGGCTGTCACCCATGTACGAATCGAGGCGCCGGATGACGGTGACCCCGGCAAGACTTCGAATGTTGAGATCGACGCCTTTGCCGCCGTGCCCGAGCCGGGCGCAGCGGCGATGTGGCTGGCACTGACCTATCTCGGTGTTGCTTTCCGGAGGAGGCTGTAGCCGCAAATCGGCTACGGCCGGGAGACGGCGCATGGCTCTCAGGCGGCGTGCAAGAGGCCGCCTGGGAGCGTGACCCGGGGATGCGAAGCCGGCCCGTCGCAAAGCGCATCGGCCTCCCTTAATGGAAAGCCAATCATGAAGATGAAATACACACTTGGGATTGTGATATACGCCGCCGCTTGCAACGCGACGGTTTTGGCGAGTGACTGGCCGCAACTTGCCGGCGGCGCGCTGCACACGTCGCACACGTTCAACGGTCCTGCGGGTTTGGGGGTCACGCTTTGGCGGGCTGAGCCGAACGCCGCCGAAGAGTACATCGCTCTTGCGGCGCCGGTGGTGTCACAGGGGCGCGTGTTTGTCGCGGCCCGCCGATTCGATGGATTTGACCATGTGGCGACGCTGCTGATCGCCTATGACGCCGACAGTGGCGATCGCCTTTGGACGGCGCCGATGGAGCCCGATGAGCAGGACAGTTGGTCGAGTCCGGCGGTGGACGCGGCGCGCGAGCGCGTGCTTTTTCCGTCCGGCTTCACGCTCTACGCGTTTGAGGTTGACGACGGCGCCCCAGCCTGGACAACCGAATTCATGCGGCCCGTCGTGAACGCCTCACCGACGGTCGCGGGCGATCGCGTGCTGATGAGCGACGCGAAGGGGTTTGGCGTTGGCAGTCGCCTGTACGCGGTTAATGCCGCTCCGTTCGACAAGAACGACAATCCGTATCAGCCGGGCGACGTTGTGTGGGATGTGGACATTGGGGCGAGCACCGGCGCGACGGCTTCGGTCGTGGGTGCGACAGTGTACGTCGCGAACATTGACGGCGAGATCATGGCGGTCGACCTTGGAGACGGCGCCGAAGTTTGGCGCACGGACTTCGCGGCGGTGGTCGGGGCGGAAAGCGCCAAGTTCTTCAGCGGTCTGGCGGCGCGCGGCGGCGCCCTGTACGGCGCTACTTACAACTTCAATGGCTCGGCCAATTCGAGCTGGCTGGTCAAACTCGATCGCGCGACCGGCGCTATCGCGTGGCGGGTTCCATGTGCGCGATCACGCTCCATACCGATCGCCACCGATGATGGACGCATTTTGCTCGCCGGCGGAATTGCCGGCTTTGGATCAAACACAACCGTGCAAGCGTTTGCGGACAACGACACATCGGCGACAATGCTGTGGGATACCGCGGTCGACGCGCCGGCGCTAGGCTCGATCGGCGGCTGGACGACGCAGCCGTTGTATTCGCGCGGGAGATTGTTCGTCGGCGAGCCCGCGCCGCCAGGGGACTTTTTCGGGCCGTATCAGCGGTTGCTTGCGATTCGTCCTGCGCTGACGCCTGAGGCGCCCGGTTTTGTTGTGCAGGAGCAAGTCGGCGCCGGGGGCTCCTGCGCCGTATCGGATCAGCGGCTCTACTCAATCGGCGTCGATGGACTGTTTTGCATTGATGGATCAGACGCGCCTCATAGTGGTACCGTCATGCGTGGCCCGACGCCGACGCGGTGGTCGCCGTAGCGTGACCCGCGCGAACCTGCGTGACCGCGCGTTTACGCTCGTCGAGTTGCTGGTCGTCGTCGCGACGATCGCGCTGCTGATTGCGGTGTTGTTGCCAGCGTTGGGCGGCGCCCGCCGGCAAGCGCGGCAAGCCGTGTGCGCTGCGCGTTTACGCGAAATCGCCCGCGCGTTTCATCTATACGCCGCCGACTACAACGGCCGCGCCATGCCACTCGCGTACACCGACACCGAACTGTTGATCAATGGCGAACAGGTATTCTGGTGGGGATCTAACGGCGCATCGCGCGTCGATGCAACGGTCGGCTTCATCTGGCCGTATCTTGCCGTCGCGCCCGACGAAGAAGGTCTTCTGGAATGTCCCGACCAGCCGTGGGGCTCATATCGGCCGCAGGGCTTCGCGGGCGCGCCGACCAGCACGTTTGGCTACAACGGCTATTTTCTGTGTCCGCCGCACACGCCGGGTTGGTCGCTGACGATTGGCCATCGCCCGTGGCGCACCGTCGACGAGTTGCGCGATACGAGTCGTGTATTCGCGTTCGCGGACACGATGATCAGCCTCGGGGATTCGCAAATGAACAACGCGCTGCTTGATCCGCCGCTGCTGGCGCGGTCGCATCGCTGGAGCCGCAACTCAAGCCCCACGACTTCTTTCCGTCACGCGGGCCGCGCCGTAATCGCTCACGTCGATGGCAGCGCGGTGGCGTATGCCGCGGAACCGGGCGACCTGATCGATGCGGATCAGCTGATCGGCTCCGTCGGGCGGGAAAATGACCCGCATTACGTTCCTGATTGGCGTGAGTGGTGAAGGATTCACGGCCTATCCGGCTTCACTGTGAGTCACAATGGCGGCTGTGAAAGCGGATGCGACTCTCCTCCAATCTACACGGTAGAAACAAGCCCGCGCGCGTCAAGCGAACCGGGCGCCAATCGCGCAAAAAAAAGGTTTGTCGCGCGGCCGTTGACTGGTCCAAGCGACCTTCGCTAGGATGCCCGCCCCGCTGGGGACAATGAGCCACGCTCGGAATACGCAGCCCGCTTTTCGGGCCGCGCCGGGCTGGGACTGTTGACCGGCGGCGGGCGGAACGGCATGCGACCCGAGCGTGATGACGAACGGGGCCAAGGCGGGGCGCCTTGGACGCGATACGCCAGCTTGGGCTATGAGATCGCCGGCGGATTGGTCGGTTTCATCCTGCTGGGCTACGGGGTTGACTACCTGTTCGGCACGGCGAAGGTCGGTTTGATTACCGGGGCGATTATTGGCGCCATCGCGGCGATGGTGCACATCATACGACGGGCAATTGAGCTATCACGCTTGTGAGGGCGGAAACGCGCCAACGATGAGACCATCGAACGCTACGAAGGACCTGCGACGCCGAATCGCCTCAATGGGCGCTTGGACGGCCGTGGTCATCGTGGCGACGGGCATTGTCGGAGTGTGGCCGACGCGAGCGCTGGCCGGCGATGGCGGCGCGGTGGCGATGGCGGCCGGTCTCGTTGTCGCGGTGCTTGGGGCGTGGGTGAGCCAACTCGTGACGCTGGCGATGTCGCGCGGCGGGCCGCAGCATGTGGCCGTCGCGGCGCTCGCCGGACTCGGCGCGCGATTCGTGATGACATTCGGCTTGGCGGTTGTGGTCCTCTTTGCTCGCGCCCTGCCGACTGACACATTTCTGCTGTGGGTCGGGATCGGGCAGACGGTTGCCCTCGGCGTCGACGTCTGGTCGCTCACGCGGATCGCGCCACTGATGGTTGGAGAGGCGAAATGCTAGGGTTGCTGCTGGCTTCGGACAATCCGCTTAGTCACGTCGTGCAACACACGGCTTGGGATCTCAATCCCGGCGGGCCCCTGGCGCTTCCGATCATCAGCAACCACATCATCATGCAGGTTCTCGCCGGATTGCTGCTGATCTGGCTGATGCCCAGGTTTGTTCGCCAGCGCGCCGGTGGCGATGAGGTCGGCGTGCTGACCCCGCGTGGCTTCGGCAACGCGATCGAAGCGGTTTGCGTCGGAATGCGCGATAGTCTGTTCAAGCCGAACCTTGGCAGATACACCGACGCATTCGCGCCGTACCTGTGGTCGCTGTTCTTCTTCCTGTTTACGTGCAATATCCTCGGGATGATCCCGATCGCGGACCTGACCAAACCCTTCACCGGTCACTTGCTGGGCGGCACGTCCACGGGCAACATTTGGGTAACCGGCACACTCGCGACGCTGACGCTCATTCTGATTGTGTACAACGGGTTGCGATTCCACGGGATGGCCTACGTGAAGCACTTCTTCATGGGGCCGGCGTACCTCGCCTGGTTTATCGCCATACTTGAAATCATGGGGCTGTTGTTCAAGACCCTGGCGCTCGCGGTTCGTTTGTTCGCCAATATGCTCGCCGGGCACATTCTGCTGGCGGTGCTGTTCGGGTTTGTCGAGGAAGCCCGGCTCGCGTTTGGGGTCGGGGGTGGGCTCGGGATCGGGTTTGCGGTCGTCTTGATCAGCGTCCCGATTTACTTCCTTGAGATTCTGGTCGCGTTCCTGCATGCGTTCATCTTCACGGTGCTGACGGCGGTCTTCATAGGCCAGGCCGTCAATATCCACCACGATGATCACGAGCACGATCACGATCATGGGTCTGTCGCGGCGCACTAATCGGTGATTTGGAAAGCGGGCGGCGCGGTCCCGCCTGAAGTGTTACGAAAGTGGGATACCGGCGAGCTCGCGGCGGCGCCGGAGAGCCCTTCGAAAAGGAAAGGTTGCAGCATGAACAAGGCACGGGCTTGGGTTTCGGTTCTGGTGGCGATGACTGCCGTTGGGCTTCTGGGTTCGAGCGCGGCGCTGGCCGAGACGGGCGCTGCCGGAGCGGCGGAGAGCGTTCCGGCGATTCCGGGGATGGCGCTGATCGGCGCCGGTCTTGCGATCCTCGGCGCCGGCATCGGCATCGGCCGCATCGGTGGATCCACCGTTGAGTCGATCGCTCGCCAGCCGGACTCCGCGGGCGCCATGTTCACTCCGATGATCATTACCGCGGCCATGAT
>JAGQOO010000330.1 GCA_020427345.1 Phycisphaerales bacterium
CGAGGTTTACACCGAAGAACAGGGCTGGCGGTACGTCTCGGAATTGGAGACGAGTTCGTCGCTTGTTGATGCGACTGGCGCGCCGCTGACGATCGTCGCGATCGAAATCGATCCGACCCCGCGGCCGGTGTACAATCTGGAAACCTCGTGCGGCACGTACTTTGCGCAGGGGGTTTGGGCGCATAACTGCAGGCCGGGCAAGCGCATTTATTCGGATCGCGTTCGACGTCGCGCAATAAACGAACCTGGGCCAATGCACAACTTCCCCGAAAGCATTGACGGGGACATCGTTCAAAACGGCACGATTCGCCGCGATGGCGACTATATTGAGTACCATCTTGAAGGCGCTATCAATGGTAAGAGTGGAAGGTACGAAATCGGGGGTTATGTTGATGACGCGGAAGAAGTCCTGACTATCACGCACCGTTTCTTTAGACCTGGCTAGGGGGATATATGATTAAGGGATCCTTTCCGCATGACTACGAAGTTAGGTCCGAGGCGGCCGATGCGATTCGGCAGTTGGAGTTTGACGCTGGCAGTCGAACCGGAAGATCGTTCTCACCAATTTTCGTGATTGACGATGAAACTTGGCAGGGAGTGTTCTGGGGATGTGCCCTCGGCGACGGTGTAACAGGTGTCTACTCGACGCCAGATCGGCGACGCGCTTGTGTAGTGGCTGCGGGAGCCGCATACCTCGTGCCAGTTGACACGCCGAAGAAAGCTGTCGCTGTCCAAGCGGGCCCCATAACGGAGGTCGTAGCAGGCGACGAGGCATCGCTATTGGTACTGGCCACGCATGATAGGGTAGTCCTTGTGTATGGAAGCGAAGTGTTCGAAAGTCCAGCGATTGCATCGGATGGCCTTCGAGGAATCCACTGTACACCGAGTGAAGTCTATGGTGAAGCCTGGTGTGCGAGTAGTAACTCATGGCGGAGCTTCTCTGTAGATATCGGATCTCGCTCCGTAACCGGTGGTTGTTTTTGATGGGCGTGTGGCATCTATGAGCGAGCCGTTGTCAAGCGTGTTGGAACTGGTTGCGGGGCTGGTGGCATGCTTTCGCCGCAGGCGTAAGCATGTGGTGCGCGCGACCGTCTGACGCGTGATGCCGCCGATCCGGCGACGCTGGCGGCGGAAGCCGGGTATGTAAGCGGATCTTCAAACGCATCGCCCCGGCGGTGATCTGGCTGACGCTGCTGGACGGCACGACGATCGGCATCAGCCCGGAACACGAGGTTTACACGGAAGAACAGGGCTGGCGGTACGTCTCGGAATTGGAGGCGAGTTCGTCGCTTGTTGATGCCCTCGGCGCGCCGCTCACGATCGTCGCGATCGATATCGACCCGACGCCGCGGCCCGTGTACAATCTGGGAACCTCGTGCGGAACGTATTTTGCGCAGGGGATGTGGGCGCATAACTTTACCTGCACACCGTTCCCGAAGCACAAACAGAAGTACTTGATTAAAGAGTGGATCAATATAGTGTTTGCAGAGGGGCATGAAGCCGGTGTCACGAAACAAGCAGCACGCTCGCAGATATATGGGATGCTTCGAGAGGGGGCGCCGAAGGAGTATCTCAAGGAGATGGTCGAATACTTGGATATAGTGGCCGATCGTTATCTCGAATGGTGGTAGTATGTCCATAAAATCAGAGCTAACTGATATCCTCAATAGTAGAGAGGCGCCGCCGAGTAAGCAGTTTGCGCTGACAGAGCTTGTAGAGCAACATGGACCCACATTGTACGTTGAAGGTGCGCGCCTAGCGGGAAGCAATCTATCTCATCTGAGCCTCCGCTCTGTGCGTTTTTCGCGATCACAGCTCATTGACATTACGTGCGAAGGCACACAGTTCGCTATGCTGGAATCGTGCGATGTCATTCAGGCGATGGGGGCAGGAGCGTCGTTCCTTCGTGCGTACGGGTGCAGATTCGAAGGGTGCGACTTGCAACGATCGGCCTTCGGTCCGATTATGGACTCTTGTTGTTTTCAGGAGTGTGATCTGTCTTACAGTCGTTGGGCCCATCGGTGTAGCAGTGATGTCAAGGCCTGTCGATTTGTAGACGTCAGTATGAGAGGATTTGACGCGGCTGGTTGCGACTTAACGTGTTATGCGATAAGTCGGTGCGACCTAACAGACGCGCGGATGAGTCGAGCTGTGACCGACAATCTAACGATCAGTCAGTCGACGCTTGATGGAGTGAACCTAGCCCTTACAGAGCTCCGGCTTGGGCAACTGGTCGACTCGACATTCAGCCGGGTGCTTGTCACGGACAGCGAGATCGCGCGGGGGTTCGACGCGTCCAAGCAGGAGATTATTGTTGTCCCGATCCCAACAAGACGGTGTGAGCGCGTCGCGCTTGTCGCCGAGAGCTTACCGGAGTATCGGGCCAAGTGGGTGTTCTCCCGAGGGATGGCAATCGATCGAGTGATAATGTTCCGGGACCCGGAAGGCGGTTGCCATAATGTTGCTACGATAGGATCTGCCAAAGGAGTCGGCTGGGAGTCCTATCGGGACTATACGGATGTGAGCCTCACGATGGCCCTTGTGGGGCTGGTTGTGGATTACATGCGTTGGAACTGTGGCCAGCTCCAG
>JAGQOO010000331.1 GCA_020427345.1 Phycisphaerales bacterium
ATGTGGGCGTTGCTGGGGCTCGCGCTCGTATTTGGTTGGCGCGGGCGTGAACTCGGATTCGGGGTGTTGTGGAGCGCGTTGCTGTTGCTCGCGTGGATCAGCCTGACCCACATGCCCGGGCGATTTGCGATTCCGCTGATCGCGCCGCTGACGCTCGGTATCGGACGTGGCTGTGCGATCGAGTCGGCGCGCGGCGCATGGCGATGGAGAGCCTTGGGCGTCGCCGCCGCAGTCGCCGCGCTTGTCGGCGGGATGCAAAGCGCCATGATGTTCCAAGAGGAAACGCGTTTGTGGACGCAAGCCGTCGGCGTCCCGAGCGCGCTCGCCTTCGCCGGCGACATCGAGTCGTTCGTCAGCCCTGAAGCGCAACCACTGAACGCCCTGGGGCCGGACGCGTACGTCTGGCTCGTCGGCGACGCGACGCCGTTCTACCTGACCATTCGCGCGCATTACACGGTCGTGTTCAGTCGCGATCCGTGGCTCGAATTCGCGGCGTCGCATGACGCGAACGCGTCGCTGAATTGGCTGCGCGAGCGCGGCGTGACACATGTCTGGTTCGCGTGGGGTGAAATCGCGCGATTGGGGGGCACATACGGCTTTCCGGCGATTGTGACGCGCGAGTGGGTCGGCGGACTGGTTGAAGCCGGGGCCCGCGCGGTGGTCGACGCGCCCGATGGCACGCTGCTCCAGATCGCGGTCGACTGAATCGCGGCGCTACATGCGCGCACGGAAGCCGCTCTCCGGTTAGATTATCTGTTACGGCGATTGTCGGCTCGATCGCCGTTCGTTCATACAGTCCATGCAACGCGGAGCCTCCGATGCCATCGGCGCCCGAAACGTCTCTGCCGAATCTGGTTCGTCGCGGCAAGGTGCGCGACATCTATGACCTCGGCGATCGGCTGATGCTGGTCGCGAGCGATCGCATCTCGGCGTTCGATGTTGTGATGGAACAGGCGATCCCGGACAAGGGCAAGGTGCTGACGGCACTCACCGAATTCTGGTTCAATACGCTACCCGCCTGCAAGCCGCATCACCTGATCTCGATTGTGCGCGATACGGCGCCCGTTGGCTACGAAGCCGCGATGGATCAGTTGAGCGGCCGTGCCACGCTATGCCGCAAGGCCGAGGTCATTCCGGTGGAGTGCGTCGTACGCGGCTATGTCGTCGGCGGCGGTTGGAAGGAGTATGAACAAACGGGCTCAGTCAGCGGCGTGAAACTGCCGGCCGGGCTGCGCCTGGCGGAGCGGCTCGACCAGCCTATCTTCACGCCGAGCACAAAGGCCGATAGCGGCCACGATGAACCGATTTCATTTGATCAGGCGTGTGAAATCGCCGGTCGAGAGACGATGGAACGAGCGCGGGCCCGGTCGCTCGCGATTTACAACGAGGCGCGCGACTTCGCGGCAACGCGCGGGCTGATTCTTGCGGATACGAAATTCGAGTTTGGCTATGCCGGCGGCGAATTACTGTTGATCGACGAAGTGCTGACGCCGGATTCGTCCCGATACTGGCCGGCGGATGAGTGGAAGCCCGGGCAGAATCCGCCGAGCTTCGACAAGCAGTTCCTGCGTGACTATCTGGAGACCTGCGATTGGGACAAGACGCCTCCGCCGCCCGCCCTGCCGAGTGATATCGTTGCGAAGACGAGGGCGCGATATCTGGAGGCGTACCGATTGCTGACGGGGCGGGAGTTGGGGGTATAGAGCAAACGGGCGAGACGCCCGTACCACCCCGAGAAGTGAGACGCCCGTACCACCCCGAGAAGTGAGAGGCCCGTACAAGCCGAGGAATGGGACGCTCGTGCCACCAGAAGTGGGCGCTCGTGCCAGCCGAGAACAGCAGTTTTGACACTCCTCTGATTCGCCGCAAGAATCCAAGTTTCTACCTGCGCTGACGACTGGGGTGATCTTGCATCTGACCGAGAAACCTGACGCGAAGCGGGACGCCGAAACGCTGCGCGAGGCTGCCGCGCTGATTCGCGAAGATCCGAACCGAAAAGGCGCGCTGCTGGAGTTTGGGGCGGCGGGCCAGCTGATCATGACCGGCGACATGCACGGTTCGGTCCGTAACTTCGAGAAGCTGCAACGTTATTGCCAGCTTGAGCGCAGCCCCGCGCGCAGCGTTGTGCTGCACGAGCTGATTCACACCGAACTTGACTATTCGACCCGGCGAGACGATTCGATCAATCTGCTGGTCCGCGCGGCGGAGTGGAAGTGCAAGTATCCGGACAACGTGTTCTTCCTTCAGTCCAACCATGAACTCGCCCAGTGGAAGCGCCAGGAAATCACCAAGGGCGGGCGTTCCGTGCTGGACGATTTTGATCAGGGCGTGCGGGCGGCATACGGCGGCGGGGCGGACACGGTCATGTCCGCCGTCGATGAGTACATCGCCGCGCTTCCGCTCGCCGCGCGAACGCGCAACGGCGTGTTCATGTCACACAGTCTGCCGGATCCGCTGATGTTCGACATGCTGGACATGTCGCTGTTCGAGCGCGAACCGACCGAATCGGAATTATCGCCCGGTGGCTTGGCATATTCGCTCGTTTGGGGGCGATTCCATTCTGCCGAAGCGATTGAATA
>JAGQOO010000332.1 GCA_020427345.1 Phycisphaerales bacterium
AACGACCGCGGGGGCTACTACGACCGTTTCCGAAACCGCCTGATTTTCCCGATCCACGACGCCACCGGCCGCCCGATCGCCTTTGGGGGCCGGACGCTCGGAGATGACCCGGCGAAGTACCTGAACTCTCCGGAAACGGCGCTATTCAGCAAGTCCCGGGTGTTGTATGGCCTGGACCTGGCCCGGGAGGCCGCCGGAACGAGTCGCGAAATCGTGATTGTCGAGGGGTACACGGACGTCGTGCTGCTGCACCAGCACGGCGCGACCAACGCCGTCGCGACGCTGGGGACGGCCCTGACCGACGCGCACGTCCGATTACTTCGCCCTCTGGCCGATCGGGTCATCATGTGTTTTGACTCGGATGACGCCGGTTATCGGGCCGCCGACCGAGCAGTTGAGGTGTCGCTGACGCGCGGTTTGGAGGTCCGCGTCGCGCTATTGACCGACGGGCAGGACCCTGCGGAGTTCGTTATCGGGGCGGGACTTACAGAATTTCAGGCCAAGTTGCATTCCGCTTTGCACGCGCTAGAATTCAAGTGGCGGGTGGTTGAGAAATCGCTTTCGGGCGGCACGCCGGTGGCGCGGCGGCGAGCGATCGAACAGTTCATGGCCTTTGTCGCGAACGCGACCGGATCTGGCGGGATCGATCCTCTGGAGCAAGGGATGCTGGTTGGGCGGCTCAGCGATCTGCTGAAGCTCCCGGTGACCGGTATATACGAGATGCTGGGCAAGGCGGCGCGTCCGCGCGTCGGCGCCCGCTCGACCGAATCGGATGAGCAATCCGCATATGACGCGTCGTTGCACGGGATTTCGCCGGCGGTCGTCGCGTGTGTGGAAGAGATTTTTGGCTATGTGCTGGCTGATTCGACGCATTATGAATGGGCCGAGAACAGTCTGATGACATTCGCGGGGTATTGCCCCGCCTGGGCCGCGCTGGAGAGTGATCTGCGGGCCCGGTTTCAGGAACACGGAGCGTTTGAGCGGGCGCAGATCATCGCCGCCTGCGACGATCCGACGGTGTTGGAATTGATCGACCGCGCTTCACGTCGCGTCGCCGGGGCTGCGCTGTCTGCGGACGCGGGCCATCGTTTGTGCGAGCGGCTGGGCGCTGAAGCCGACCTTGAGGAAATGGGTCGGCTGAGGCAGAGTCTGGGTGTTTCGTCGAACGCGGAAGATGCGCGGCGCGAGACCTTCAAGGCCCTGCTGAATACCGCGCGGCGGAGACAGGATGTCCTGTCGGCGGACAAGCGTTGGAACATGACATAGTCTCGGCTGTGCGCAGTCGGGACTGATGATTGTCGCTAGGGACGACACGGAGCACTTAATGGCCGCGGTAACGACCAAACCGGTGGAATTTGATCCGATTGAGCTTGTTGTCAACGAACTCATCGTGGTCGGCGAAAAGCGAGGCTACCTGACTTGGGAAGAGCTGAACGAAGCCCTTCCCGATGAGGCCATCTCGCCGGAGCGCATCGACAGCATTATCAACCGCATTGAGCAGAAGAAGATCTCGATGATTGACGAGATCGAAGCGGACCGCCTGCGCGAGGTCGAGCGCAAGCGGGCCGGGCTCGAAGGCGGTGAGAGCCTCGATGAAGTCACCGAGGCCGACCTTGCCGAAACGACCGCTCGTCGGATCGACGACCCGGTGCGCATGTATCTCACCCAGATGGGTGAGATTCCGCTGCTCACGCGCGAAGAGGAAATCTCCCTCGCCAAGAAGATCGAGCTGACGCGCATGGCGTATCGGCGCAAAGTGCTCGAAAACGACTTCTGCATGTCGCAGTCGGTCGATCTGATGCAGGCCGTCGCCGATGGCCGGCTGCCGTTCGACCGCACCATGAAAATCTCCACCGCCGAGAGTATGGGGAAGGTCGCGGTGATTTCGCGTCTGCCCGCTAACCTCGCGACGGTGCGCAAGCTGCTCGACCTGAACATGGCCGATTGGAAGGTCATTCGCGACGCGAAAAGCGCCGCGGCGGCTCGGAAGACGGCCCAGGATCGCATGAACGCCCGGCGTCGCCGCGCCGTGACCCTGCTCGAAGAACTGCCCCTGCGAACCAGCCGCATCACACCGCTGATGCGGAAGATCGAGGGCATGGTCAACAAGGTCGAGGCCTTGGCCGCGGAGTTGAAGGACAATCGCGACGACCTTCCGCCGGATGACCTGCTGGCGATGAAGGAAGAGTTGAACGGCTTGATTGATCTGACGATGGAGCGGCCGGAGGACCTTCGCTATCGCGTCATCGAGGCGCGCAAGGTGTTTGGCGAGTATGAAGAGGCGAAGCGCCGCCTGGCCGGCGGTAACCTGCGCCTCGTCGTGTCAATCGCGAAGAAGTACCGCAATCGCGGCCTGAGCTTCCTGGACATTATCCAAGAAGGCAACACTGGTCTGATGCGCGCCGTCGACAAGTATGAGTATCGCCGTGGCTACAAGTTCAGCACGTACGCGACATGGTGGATTCGGCAGGCCATCTCCCGCGCGATCGCCGAGAAATCGCGCATGGTCCGCCTGCCGGTGTACATGTCGGAGACAATGTCCAAGCTCAACACGCTCACTCGCGAG
>JAGQOO010000333.1 GCA_020427345.1 Phycisphaerales bacterium
CCGCAAGCCGCGCTCCAGCGCGACACGCACACACTCGCCGGCGCGGCCGAACGTGTCGTGCAGGTGCAGCGTGATTGTCGGCGTCTGCGCCTCAATCGCGGCGTTTGCCAGCGGCGCGCGGGCGATGACGGCGTCGAGCATTCGCGCAACGGAGTCGCGGGCGCCGGCGCCGATGGTGTCTCCGAGGTCGATTTCGTCGATGCCGAGATCGCGCAGGGCCATTGCCACATTCGCGACGGCGTCCGGCTGAATCGCGCCCTCAAACGGGCATGCGATTGCGCACGAGACGTATCCGCGCGTCAGCAAGCCCTCGCGCTTCGCCGATTCGATCACGGGTTTGAAGCGATCCAGCGTTTCCGCAATCGTCGCGTTGGTGTTGCGCTGCGAGAACGTCTCCGAAGCGGCGGTGAAAACCGAGACTTTGTCGATCAACCGCTCGCCGGCGTCTTCGTTGACGCGTAACGCCGCCTGCATGCCTTTTTCGTTCGGGACGAGCGCGCTGAAGACGACATCCCGCGGTTTCTTTCCTTGCAGCGCCGCGAAAAGGGCGTCCGCGTCGCCAAGTTGCGGAATCCAGCGCGGCGACACAAAACTCGTTACCTCGACTTCGTCGACATGGGCTGCGCAGAGTAACTCGACCAGGCGCAGCTTGTCGTCCGTCGGGATCGGGCGTGGCTCGTTCTGCAGCCCGTCGCGCGGGGCGACATCGGTAATGCGCACGGGGCGGGATAGCGCGGAATCAGAAGCGGTGGTCATGTCGGCAGCATAGCCGATTCCCGTTGCGTGGCGACGTTTTCGACCTTAGCATCCTCGCGACTGTGAGCCGGATCGGAGGCCGTCGGATGTCACGTCGCACACCCGCATTCACGCTGGTTGAACTGCTTGTCGTCGTCGCGATTATCGCGCTGCTGATATCGATGTTGCTGCCGTCGCTCGGCAAGGCCCGGGCCCAGGCGCGCGCGACCAAGTGTATGTCCAACCTGCGGCAACTATCGCACGGCTGGCACATGTACGCCGACGAGAATGGGGACATTGTTCTGCCCGGGCGCTATGCCAACGTCGGCGGCGGCACATCTAACCCGCTGAATTTCTACAACGTCGGCAACGGCAAGAAATACCGCCCGCGCTGGATCGCCACGATGGGCGGCTTCGTCGGGTTGCACGCGTTCAATCAGCCCGATCCGATGAACGATCGACAGGATTACGACCATGACGTCTTTTCCTGCCCGGAAGTCCCTGAGCGCCTCGACGAGCGGAACCACGCGTTCGGCTACAACCACCAGTTTCTCGGCAACGCGCGTCGGCGCGCGGACGGCGCATATGTCAACTACCCTGTGAATCGCTCGCGTATCAAGAGCTTCGCGGCGACTGTCATGGCCGGCGATTGCCTCGGAACCGCGGCCGGCGTGCCGAAGGCTGACCGGAGGGAATACAACAACGACGGCACGGATTACGCAGAAGTCGGCAACCATGCCTGGACGCTTGATCCACCGCGACTCGGACCCAACACGGATCGCGGTTCGGGCGACGCCGACAGCCCGCGCACGTCGCTCGATCCGCGGCATCTCGATCGGGCGATTGCCGTTTTCTGCGACGGGCACGCCGAGCGCGACACGATGGAGTACTTCGGCTATCGCGCGCTCGGTGACGGGCGCTGGGCGGATTCGGAGGTGTTGCCGGATATGCCGAGCAACGCGCTTTGGAGTGGCAGCGGCGTGGATGAGGATGCGCCAGCGGTTCGCTAGCCAAGGCGCCGCGTAGCGCTTCGCTGAGCCGCGTTTTGATGCTACCCGTTGATAATGCGTGTCGCATGTTCGACAACAACGTCGGGTGCGAGTCCCCAATGCGGTCCCATTTGTGCGTCGCCCGCGATAGTTTCCGCGCGGAGGCCGAACGGGCGCCACACGACCGCGTCGGTTGCCCCGAACAACGTCAGCGTCGGCGTCCCCAGCAGCGCGGCGAGGTGCGATGGGCCGGAGTCATTGCCGATCAGCAGCGGCGTCGCGGCGAGCAAATGAGCGAGTTCGGCGGGATCGTCGCAAAGGAAGATCGGCGCGATCGCCTCGAATGCGGCGATGCCTTCGGGCGCCCACGTTTCCAGTTCGACCGGGCCGATCAGAAAGGCGATCGGCGTTTTCGGCATTCGATCGCTTAGGTCGCTGGCGACCCTCTGAAAACACGCGCCCGGCCAGCACTTTGAGCCGCCGCCGCTGCCGGGATGGATAAGTATCGGCGGCTGTGCGAATCCGATTTTGGAGTAGCGCTCGACGCCGGTTTCTTGTAAAGCGGGGTCCGCGCGCAGCCCACGCGCCCGGCGTTCGGCCACGCATTGCGACACAGCATGCGACGACTGGGCACGAAACGCCGATTCCCACTGAGCCGTGATGTGCCGCCGCTCTCCGGTCGGTCGCGGATCGATACTGATCACACGTTCTGCGCCGAGTTGCTCCAGGCGGCGATGCGGCGTCGCGTCGCGACCCGTGAGCATGCAGACGACGATCGTGTCGCGAACCTGCCCAGCTAATCGGCTGAGCGCTTCCTCGCGCG
>JAGQOO010000334.1 GCA_020427345.1 Phycisphaerales bacterium
GCTGGGCGGCGGTCAGAACCACCGTTTCGGCCTCTACGACATGGCGATGATCAAGGACAACCACATCGCCGGCATACCGCAAGAGTCGCTGGCTGCTCACATCCGCAGGCTGCTGGAAGGATTGCGGAGCGGTCCGAAGCCGACGTTTGTGGAGGTTGAGGTCGACTCACTCGCCCAATTCGACGCGGTATGCGAGGTCTCGGGAGTGGACCTGATCCTCCTGGACAACTTTGAACTGAGCGATATGCGTGAGGCCGTTCGGCGGAGCGCCGCCAGAGGCCTGCGGGGTCGGATCGGGCTGGAGGTGAGCGGACGGGTTTCCCTGGCGACGATCGGCGAGATCGCAGCGACCGGTGTTGACCGGATATCCGTCGGAGCGCTGACGCATTCGGCAGTCAATTTTGACGTGGGTCTGGACATTCGAGACTAGTCTCGCAGGAGCGCGGACGGTTGACGATCGGCCATTCCGCCGAGAACATGGACGATTGCTGTTAACTGAATTGAGATGACCCCGAACGGAGTTCTGATGTCATGCTGATGTACCTGTTAAGCGGCGCGATGATCGCATTGCTGCAAACCCAGCCGGCCCAGGTGGGCCCGGAGGCCGTCACCCAGCCCGCAGCGCCAAAGTTTGAAGGCCCGATGCGCGTGGAACCGGTCGCCGTGATGGAAAGCCGCCTGTGGCTGAAGGAAGGCGATCGGCGGGATCGCTCGCGGCTCGCCGTGCAATGCCGCGTCACCGGTGAGCGGCTCACCAATTGCGTGAAGATGGGCCGCTTGATTTTCGAAGAACTCAAAGACGACACCGGGGCCGTTCTGATCAGCGCGGAAGAACTGACTGAGGCGCAGCGCGAGAAAATGCGCGACATGCAGATTTCGCCGCAAATCGTTCAGGCCGGCGGCGTGCTGCTGGCCGCGAACGCCGAGCTTCCAAAGCGCTCAGCCACGAAGTTGATGGGTAAGGGATACGTGCAGGTGGCATACAGCAACGGTGTCGAAGAAGTCATGATCGACAATCCGTTTCGTTTCGAGGGCGAATTCATCGACCACGCGCGCCTGAAGGAATTGGGCGTTAAGATCCGCGTGCCGAAGATCGGCGAAGAAGTGGACATTCAAAAGTCGGGCAAGGCCATGCCGCTCGAGATCGTCGAGGGGCAGGAGAAGATCGAGTCGGTGCAGCTGTTTGACGCGTGGTTCCGGCAGATGCGAACCCGGGCCAAGCAGATGAAGTCCAAGGCGGACAAGCCGATCGCGGTCTATGAAGTTGTCGCGGGGGCCGACATCAGCGAGGACACACAGATCGTGATTCGCCTGTACGCGAACGTAGAAACCGAGAAGGTCAGCTTCCAATTCGAGCAGGAATTGCCCTGACGCCCGGCGACACGCACTCCGATGGTAACAACGGCGCCCGGCGGGATTCTCCGTCGGGCGTTTCCGTATCCGCGCCGGATGACGGTTTTTCGATTCCGCGCAACGCGCTTTACGCCACGATCGGCAACGGCATTTTCAATGTGTGCCGGTTCGCGGCGATCGCGATCGGCGCGAAGTACGCGGGCGCGGAGACGCTCGGGCATTTCTGGCTAGGCCTCGCGATATCGGCGCCGTTTGTGCTTTTCTTTGCGCTGGAATCGCGCGCGGTTTATGTGTCTGACGCGCGCGGCGCCTTCCCTTTCGCGACCTACCGCGCCCTGCGCACAAGCGGGCTGTTCGCCGCGACGCTGTGCATCATTCCGTTTGTGCTGTGGCATGCGGTCAACAACGGCGACTGGTGGGTCGGGCTGATTATCGCCGGGGCTTGCGCCGACAAAATCGCTCTTCACCTCGCCGACATCGACTGGGGCGTCTATCAGAAACGCGAGCGACTCGATTTGATGGCTTGGTCAAACGCGATTCGCGGCGCGGCCATGCTGGCAGCGTTCCTGGCTGTGATCCCGCTGGCGTATTGGATGGGCGCATCGCAGGGCCTGAAGCCCGCCGTCGCGATCGCCGTCTGGGTATACGTCATCGCGTGGATCGCAATCTGGCAGTTCTACGACCGGCCGCGCGCCGAGATGGGCGAGATGCGTTCGAGCGCCCCTACCCGTGCCGCCGATGTCTGGCGACTGGCGGTTCAGGCGTTTCCGCTCGGCGTTGTTGCGCTGATTGTCACTCTGTGCGACAGCGCGCCGCGGTGGATCATCGAAGCCCAGGACGACCCGGCCACACCCGTCGATGAAGGCGCCGCCGCCCTCGGCTACTTCGGGTCGATGGAGATCATCACGCGAATCGGAACGCTGGTGATCGTTCAGGTCGGCACGGCCGCCGGGCATCGGCTTTCTACGCTGTATCAGAGCGACATCGCCGCGTTTTCCCGCCTTGCGTGGCGCTTGGCGGGGTTGGCGATCGCCCTGGGGGGCGCGACCTTTCTGGCATTCGCGCTGATCGGCAAGTGGTTTCTAAATCTCGTGTATGGCCCCGACTTCGCGGCGTTCTCCGATCAGTTCATCGTGCTCGCGGCGGGGCATTCGATGGTGCTGCTGGCGAG
>JAGQOO010000335.1 GCA_020427345.1 Phycisphaerales bacterium
CATCGCGCCGCCGGTCCCGTTTTCCACATAATGCCGGTCAGTGATCGGCGATGTCGTCAGGCGCGTGAACGGACCAGCTTCTGAACCCGCGGCGTAGACGTGATAGCCGACCAGCTCGTCATCGAGCGTCGCGTCCCATGTCAGTTCGTGCCGATCAGCAAACGCGAGCGCGACGACGCCGGTCGGCGCCGGCGTGGCGCCGCTGCTGACAATCCGCAGGTTGTCGACATAGATCACACCCGCGGATCCGGGCATGTTCTCAAAGACGATCGCATTGAGGCGCGTGAGGTTCGTTTGTGTTCGACCGTTGAGCTGGAATTGGATCGTGCGCCATTGGCCTACAACGCCCGGTGTCGCGGTTGCCGGCTGCCATGCGTCGGGTGGCGCCCATCCCCCTTCGTAAACACCCATCACCGTCGGCAATGCGCTGGGTGTGGCGATGAAGACATCCGCGAGCAGCGCGTCGCCGCCGTTCAGGTCGTAGCTCTGTGTCCCGTCTGTCCATCGAAAGCCGAACTCGACCTTGCCGTCGGTTTCCGCCGTGAAGGAGATTCGTAGCACGCGCTCGCCGTCGGTCGCGGGCGGGGCTCCGTCCACGCCGCCGAGGACGACATCCACTGACGCGGTCGGATCAAGACCCCCGTGCCAGAGTTGCGTATCTAGCGCGAGCGGCATTTCGAAGCTGGTGACACGTGAAAACACCTCGGCGGGCGCGTTGACGGCGCCGAGCGCCGTGATTATCGCAAGGGCAACTGACAGCGGCCGAAGCATGACAACCTCGATGGGCGCTAATGCGAATCGCAAGGGGGAGCCCCTCCGCTCAACTCACGCGAAAAAGCGTCCAAGAGATTGTAGCGGGTTCGTAGCCGCGGCTGGATGCTCGTTTGGGACGCAAGGCCGCGCCGGCGGGCCCGATATCTCTAAGCGTGCGCGGTGGCGTCGGTGATAAGCGCGCCGAACGCGCCTTCGTCGAACAGGCTGAGAAAGACCCTGACCACATCCGGATCGAAGCTCGTCCCGGCCTTGTCCGCAATCGCGCTACTCGCCTGCCGCGGATCCCATGCCTTCTTGTAAACGCGCGGCGACGTCAGCGCGTCGAACACGTCAACCAAGTGCACGATTCTGGCGGCGAGCGGGATCTCTTCGCCGGAAAGGCCATCCGGATACCCGCTGCCGTCCCAGTTCTCATGATGGCTGCGGGCGATGAAGCGCGCCTGCGTGAAGAACGGCTTTTCGGCCAGCATGCGTTCGCCTTCGACCGTATGCGACTCGATGCGCTGACGCTCGGTCTCGGTCAGCTCACCGGGCTTTTTCAGGATTTCGTCGGGTATCGCCATCTTGCCGATGTCGTGCAGCACCGACGAGTACGCGAACTCCTCTACCAGCTTCGGAGGCAGACCGAGGCGCTGCGCGACGAGCCATGTGTATCGCTCAATGCGTCGCACATGCTCGCCGGTGTCGAGGTCCTTCGCCTCACTCGCGACGGCGAGCATGTAGATCGCGTCGAGGTTCGCCGTGCGGAGCTCTTCCGTGCGCTCGCGCACGCGGGCTTCGAGGTTCTCAGAATAGTGTTTCAGTTCAATTGCCTGTTCCAAAACCGTGTCGCTCAGGCGGGTCAGATCGCGATGTCGTTCGTCGAGCACTTTCTGCTCGGCGCGGTGAGCGCGCAGGTCGCGGAACAGGGCGACGCGGGCGCCCTCGATCAGTGGCCCGAGCGTGATTTCCACCGGAAATGGCGGATCGCCGAGCAGTGTGACCTCCACCGGGCCGTCGGCCGTCGCGCTCGACAGCCGCGCGATGAGCAGCGCATAGTCCGCCCCGTTGACCAGATCGGTCAGCGGCGTCATTGCGTCGACGCGCGGCAGCAGCGCCGCCAGCGCAGGATTCGCCTGCGTCGCTGCACCACGCTCGTCGACAACGGCGGCGGGGCTGGGAATCGCTTCCAGCGCCCCGGGGAATTGGGTGGACGTCATCACGCCTTCTATATCGGTTGTCAGGGCTCGCCAACGACCGCGCCGGCGCCTTTCGGAGTAAAACGCCGATCGGCGAATTCCCGGAACGCTTCGAAAAGCACCTGGTGGCGCCGATGGCGGACGTTAAAGCCCAGTTCGTCCATCTCGCGCACCGCCTGGTCCACCGGAACGCCCTCAATGTGGACGCGATATAACGCGCAGAACATGCCGGTTCGTTGCTGGCCGATCCGGCAATGTACCAGCGCCGGCCGGGCCGCCGGGTCGCCGACGACCTCAAGGAAATGCCGCACCTGGTCAGCGGTCGGCGGGTTGCGGTGGTTGCAGGGCAGCGTCAGGAACCGCACGCCGTGCCGCTCGCAGACGGCCCGCTCGTCGCGCTCCCAGGCGTCGGGGTCGGCCTCGTCGCGGCTCCCGCGCAGGGCGATCACGGTCTTCAGCCCATGCTCGCTGATCAGGCCGTCGAGTTGGTCGGGCGTCGGCTGCCCGCAGCGATACAGCGCCCCGGGGGCGACCGGCGCGAAGTGCGCCAGTCCGTC
>JAGQOO010000336.1 GCA_020427345.1 Phycisphaerales bacterium
TTGACATCAACTCCGTGCGTAGCCACCAGGCGGAGATGAAGTACTTCTTCTGGAAAGACTGCGGAGTCAGCCTGCAAGGCGACGAGCGCGAGGTCGACGATGTCGTGCTGATGGGCTATGTCGTCGCGGACTTTCTCTCGGCACTGGCCGCCGCCGCGCCGGACCGCCCCATTCTGGCGCATTGCCACGAATGGCAGGGCGCCGCGGCGCTGCCGATCATGCGGCATCGCGAGCTTGAAGTGGCGACGGTGTTCACCACTCACGCCACGCTGATCGGGCGCAGCGTCAGCGCCGCCAACGAGGCGCTCTACGACAGGCTGGACCTGATTGACCCGGAAGCCGTCGCGACGGAACACGGAATAAAGCCGCGTTTTGAAATCGAACGGGCTGCCGCGCTAACGGCCGACATCTTCACGACCGTGTCCGAAATCACGTCGCTCGAAGCCGAGAAGTTCCTCGGCAGAAAAGCCGACGTCGTGCTGCCGAACGGCCTGAACGTCGAGCGGTTCACCGCGCCCCATGAGTTCCAGAACCTGCACCAGCTCGCGAAAGAAAAGATCCATGAATTCGTCATGGGGCACTTCTTTCCGAGTTACCGGTTTGATCTTGGGCGAACGCTGTACATCTTCACGGCCGGGCGCTACGAATACCGCAACAAGGGCTTCGATATCTTCATCGAGGCCCTGTACGAGCTGAATCGCCGGCTGAAAGCGCAGCCGAACGGCGTCACTGTCGTCGCGTTCATCATCACGAAGGGCCCGTTCCGCCAGCTGAACAATGAGACCCTGAATCGACAGGCGATGTTCCACGAGCTGCACGCGACCTGCGAGCAGATCAAAGAGGACATGGGGCGAAGCCTGTTCCGCTCTGTCGCCGAAGGCCGATTGCCGACCACAGACGACCTGCTCGATGAATACGCGCGCGTGCGCCTGAAACGAATGATGAGCGCATGGCGGCAGGATCCGCAGCCGATTCACGTAACGCACGACATGGTCGACCCGCATCATGATCCGGTTTTGTGCCATCTGCGCCATCGCAACTTGAACAACGCGCCGGAAGATCCGGTCAAGGTCGTCTTTCACCCGGACTTCATCACGACCTCAAGCCCGGTGCTCGGTCTTGAGTACGACGAGTTCGTGCGCGGCTGCAACATCGGCGTATTCCCAAGCTATTACGAGCCATGGGGGTACACGCCGATGGAATGCGTCATTCGCGGCGTTCCGGCAATCACCAGCGACCTCAGCGGATTTGGGGCGTATGTGATGGAGCATTTCCCCGAGCACAATTCGGACGGCATGCTCGTGGCCCGCCGGCAGGGTGTCGGTTTTGAGACCTCGGTCTATCAGGTCACCGGCTGGCTGCACGCGCTGACGCGCATGTCGCTGCGCGAGCGTATCGCCGTTCGCAACCGCGTAGAAACGCACGCGGAGTTTTTCGACTGGGCGGAAATGAACAAACACTACCGGGTCGCGCGACGCCGCGCGCTCGAAATCCGCTTCCCCGACGCGGACACGCGGGCGCTTCGCGCCGAGACCAACGGACAGTTGCGTTAGCCACAATCCCGGCGCCAGCCGCCGCGCCGCGAGTACAATCCTCCAATTCAGGCTCCATCGCTCTAACAAAGGCCATGCGCATGAATCACGCGTCGTTGGGCTGGCTGTTGATCACGCTCGGCTTCGCCAGCGGGGCCTTGCTGGGGCTCGGCTTCCACAAACCCGGTTTTCTCGGTGGATATGACAGTTTGCGACGGCGGATGATTCGCCTGGGCCACATCGCGCTGGTCGCGCTTGGGGCGTTGAATGTCCTGTACGGGCTGACCGCGCCCCAGTTGGCGCTCAAGCCGTGGGAAATCGCGGTCGCGTCGTGGGGCATGATCATCGGGGCCGTCGGCATGCCGCTGTGTTGCGGCCTGACGGCGTGGCGAACCGGCTGGCGGCTGGCGTTCCCCGTTCCTGTTATCGCGTTGATTACGGCGGGAGTCACCATCACGCGAGGATTGTGGACATGAAGATCGGCATGATCGCCATGAGCGGTATCCGCGCCGCGAACCCGGACCTCGTCGCCGCCGGGCTCGAGATGCCGGGCGTCGTCGAGCGCGCGAAGGTCGTCGCTTCGCTGCCGAGCCTGTCACTGCTGACGTTGGCGGGAATGACGCCTGACGATATTGAGATCGAATACCACGAGATCGCCGACCTGCGGGCCGAGGGCATGCCGCAAGGCGACTACGACGCGGTTGTGATCGCCACTTATTCCGCGCAGGTGCTGGAGGCGTACGAAGTCGCCGACAGCTTTCGCGCCCGCGGCGTGCCCGTGGTAATGGGCGGTTTGCACGTCAAGGCCGAGCCTGACGAAGCCGCCACCCACGCCACAATCGCCGTTGGCGAGGGCGAACAACTGTGGCCCGCGATTATCGACGACTTGCGCCGCGGCGCACTCAAGCCGCGCTATGAGCAACGCGATGGTGATTGGTT
>JAGQOO010000337.1 GCA_020427345.1 Phycisphaerales bacterium
GCAGGCTCGCCGTCAGGTTTTCAGTGACGTGCAGCTCGGCCTCGGGGTGGTCCTTGACGAAGCGCTTGATCCAGCGCGGCAGCACCATCGGCGCGATCGTCGGAATGGCGCCGATCGCCAGCCGTCCACGCCCCGCCAGCGCGTCGTCCGCAACACACGTGCGGGCCAACTGCATCGCCTCCAGCACCGAGCGGGCCCGCGGCAGCAGCGCTTCGCCGGCGACGGTCAGGGCGACCTGACGGCCAAGGCGGTCAAACAGCCGGACGCCGAGCTCCTGTTCGAGCTTGCCGATCTGCTGGCTGAGCGACGGCTGGGCCACGCCGCATCGCGTCGCGGCGGCGCTGAAACCGCCAGCGTCGACGACGGCGACAAAGTATTCGAGATGTCGGATTTCCATCGATTCTGTACTCGACAAGTGGGTTCGGGATAGTAGCGAAAGTCGCGCAGACGGACCAGCGACCCGGCCCAGACTCGCCGCGGACGGCCGCCCGTCTTTCGCCGGGGCTAGCGTCCGCTGGCTTCCGGAACACCGGCATAGCGCTCGCCGAACTGCGGGTTGTCGAACCGCGTGTAACGCCGGTTGAAGTGGAGCGGAACGGTATCCACGGGGCCATTTCTCTGCTTGGCGATAATCAACTCGGCGTCGGTGTCGTTGGAAGCTTCCTGATCGACGCCGACCTTGTAGTAGGACTCGCGGTGAAGCAGCGCGACAACGTCAGCGTCCTGTTCGATCGCGCCGGATTCGCGCAGATCGCTCATGCGCGGCTTGTTGCCGCTGCGGTCTTCGGTGTTGCGATTGAGCTGGGCCATGGCAATGACGGGGACGACGAGTTCCTTGGCAAGGGCCTTCAATCCGCGCGAGATTTCGGCGACCTCCTGCTGGCGCGATTCGGCGCCAGGGACACGCATCAGTTGAAGATAATCGACAAAAATCGCGCGAATGCCGTGCTTACGCCAAGCCATCCTGGCGCGGGCCCGCATCTCCAGAATCGTCAGGCTGGACGTGTCGTCGATCATGAACGGCTTGCTATGGATGTCATTTGCGGCAGTCTGCAATCGCTGCAAATCGACTGAATCCAACCGGCCGCGCCGGACCGCTTGCGAATCCACCCGCGCTCTGCTGCACAGAATGCGCTGCGCCAACTGCTGGCGGCTCATTTCCAGCGAGAAAAACAACACCGGCGTATCCGCGTTGAACGCCATATGTTCGGCGATGTTTACGCCGAGCGCGGTCTTTCCCATCGACGGTCGCCCGGCGACGATGATCAGTTCACTGTTTTGGAGGCCCGACGTTAGCTCATCGAGCATCAGATAGCCGGTCGGCAGACCGGTGAGCATGCTGCCGTCGTGCTCTTCAATCCGGCGGAAAACTTCGGCGACGAGATCAGGCAGGTGTTGTGACCCGCCGAGCACACGCTGCTCGGTGACGTCGAAAATCTCCTTTTCGGCGTAGTCGAGCACCTCGGCCGCAGGCTGCTTGTCTTCGAACGCGGCGTCAATCACTTTGTGCGACGCGCCGATCAGCCGTCGAAGCAGGTACTTCTCACGGACGATGGCCGCGTAGCTCGCTGCGCGATACGCCGACGGCGCGGCCGCGACAAGTTCGCCGAGGTAGTCGTAGCCGCCGAGGGAATCGAAGACCCCGAGCCGCGTCAACTCATCGGCGATAACCACGCCGTCGATCGGGCGCGACCCGTCGTACATGTCGACGATGTGATCGTACAGGCCCTGATGGCGCGGAAAGAAAAACGCCTCGCCACCGACACCCTGCAACTCGGTGATCGCCTCTCCGATGGCGGCCGAGTCCTGCAGCATGGCGCCGAGCAAGGCGCGTTCTGCGTCATTTGAGTGCGGCAGCGCGCGGTCAAAGCCGCCGCGCGCCAGGGTCTCAGGATTCGTCGTCGGCCGCGTCCCCGGATTCGTCGCTGTCTTCCCCTTCGGACTCGGCATCCGGCAACCCGCCTTCCCGCACGACCCACACCTTCACGTCCACGCTGACGTCATCGTGGAATTCGAGGCGAACGGTCACATTATCGAGCGAGCGAATCGGATGGGCAAGCACGACGTGGTCGGCAAGCACCGCGTGGCCCTTTTCTCGCAGGGCGGCGGCGATTTCCGCCTTGCCGACCGAGCCGTACAGCGTGCCTTCCTCGTTGGCGTTGGCTTCGATCGTCACGCTTTCGCCTTCGAGTTTGTCGGCGACTTCGGTAAAGCGCCGCAGTTCGGCTGCGCGGCGCTCCGCCGCGGCGACCTTCTCGGATTCGATCGCCTTCAGGTTTTCCTCAGTCGGCCAGGTGGCCAGGCCGAGCGGCAACAGGTAGTTACGCGCGTAGCCGGCCTTGACGTTGACGACATCGCCAACGTGACCGAGCTTGCGAACGTCTTTGGTCAGTAACAATTCCATTTGAAAAATCCTCTACGAACGGCGCGGAAACCCGCGACGATTGCTCTTT
>JAGQOO010000338.1 GCA_020427345.1 Phycisphaerales bacterium
TACGCCAAACGCCAAGTGGAGTGGGGCCTCTCTTCCCGGTGGTACCGGCTCCTCGCCGGTACGTGACGCCAAGTAGCCGCCCTTGCATCATCCCGTTAGCCTGATCGCCATGAACAACCCCAAATTCGACGCCTGGGGCGAGCAGCGGCTCGCGATCATCGGAATGGTTCACCTGCCGCCGCTGCCGGGAGCGCCGGGTTATCGCCGGGACTGGTCCGACATCCGCCGACGGGCAATCGCCGATGCCAGGGCCCTCGTCGCCGGCGGCGTCCACGGCCTGATGATCGAGAACTTCGGCGACGCGCCGTTCTATCCCGGGCGCGTTCCCGCCCATGTCGTCGCGCATGTCACCGCCATCGCGGCCGACGTTCGAGCCGTTTCCGATCTGCCGCTGGGTGTGCAGATTCTTCGCAATGACGCCGTCAGCGCGATCGGCGCCGCGCACGCCGCCGGCGCGGATTTCGTGCGCGTCAACGTGCTGTGCGGCGCGCGTCTGACGGATCAGGGCGTGATCAGCGGCGTCGCGCATGAGTTGTTGCGCGAACGCGCCATGCTTGGCGCCGAGCGCATTCGCATTTTCGCGGATGTAAACGTGAAACACTCCACCCCGCTGGGGCCGCCCCGGCCCATCGCGGACGAAGTCGCCGACATGGTCAAACGCGGCGGCGCTGACGCGATCATCGTCTCCGGCACGGCGACCGGCGCAGCGGCGGATATCAGCGAAGCGCGGGACGTGCGCGAGGCCGTGAATCGAATCTCACAACCGCGCGCGCTCGTGGTCATCGGGAGTGGCGTCACGACCGGCAATGTGCGCGAGTTATCCGACGTGGCTGACGCGGCGATTGTCGGAACGAGCTTGAAGGTAGATGGCGTGTCGACGAACCCGGTCGATCCCGCCCGGGTGGCGGCGCTGATCGCGGCAATCGCGTAGGCGGCCGCCCTGACCTGCCAAGATGCTGCCTCCCGGTGTTACGTGGCGTTTGAGATCATGACGAAAAGCTCCGACAGGGCGTGCTACGGCATTGCGGGAAAGCGGGTTTTGTTTGACGATAGTCCGGCTGGCAGCGGCCGCCGCTCCGGCCGCAAGTTGTTTGACGAAACAAGAATACTCACGCTCATTCGAGAGGGAGACTCCGATGCGCCTAATACGTCGCTTTGTGCTGCTGACGCCGTTGCTCGCCGGGCCCGCCTTCGCGCAGGACGGGCCGGGCGCCGCGTTGTGGCAGCTGATGGACGAATACAATAAGTGGCAGTTGCAGGAATCGCCGCAGGCAGCGATGCGCCAAGGCGACTATTCGCATGCGGATCAGGTCGACGAGGTTGGGCTGGCCGCGATCGAGCGCCGCCACGCCGCCCGCCAGGCGTTCTTGAAGCGCCTGCATGATATCGACGCGTCGAAGCTAAACGACGAAGACGGCTTGAACTTTGCGTTGTTCAATCGCGAGTTGTCGCAAATGGTCGAGGGGCATCGGTTTCGAATGTTCCTGGCGCCGCTGACGAACCGATCCGGCATTCACACCGAAGTCCCCGAGATGGGCACGTTTGCGCGGTTCAACTCCGCTGAGGATTACGAGAACTTTTTGCGCCGACTTGAACTCGTTCCCGGGCAGATTGACGACACGATCGAACTGCTACAGCTTGGCCTGAAGGCCGGAATCACGCCGCCGGCCATCGCGAGCCAGGGATTGCCCGAGCAGGTCAAAGCGCTGAGCGAAGACGGCCTCGCGGCGCTGGCGGAGCCGTTCGACCGCCTGCCGGCGAGCGTGACGGCGGAGCAGGCCGCACTGCTGCGTGACCGGTTTGACGCAGTTTCGCTGCCGCGCCTGAAAGACGCGTTCGCGAAACTGCATGGCTTCCTGGCCAACGACTACATGCCCAACGCGCGGCAGACGATCGCGGCGACCGATTTGCCGAACGGCGAAGCGTATTACGCGTTCCAGTTGCGCCGCATGACGACGACCAACCTGACGGCCAAGGAGATTCACGAAACGGGTTTGCGTGAGGTCGCGCGAATTCGCGCCGAAATGATGGACGTCATCCGGCGCAGCGACTTCATGGAGAAGTTCCCGGAGGCGGCGACGTGGCCGGAAGAAGAACGGTTCAAGCGGTTTGTGGCTTATCTGCGAACGGATTCGCGCTTCTATTACGACTCCCCCGAAACGCTGCTCGCCGGCTACCGCGACATCTGCAAACGCATCGACGCCGAACTGCCGAAGCTGTTCGGCCATCTGCCGCGACTGCCTTACGGCGTGCGGCCGATTCCGGATTTCATGGCGCCGAACCAGACGACGGCGTATTACAACCCCGGCGACATTCGCAACGCGCAGGCGGGCTATTTCTACGCGAACACGTACGCGCTGGATCAGCGCCCGAAGTACGAGATGATCTCGCTGGCGCTGCACGAAGCCGTGCCTGGGCATCATCTCCAAATCTCGATTGCCCAG
>JAGQOO010000339.1 GCA_020427345.1 Phycisphaerales bacterium
TGTGGCCGAGCACGGCGCCCATCGGGATGTCACCCGCGCCGCTGGTCACGCCGGCGACGCGCTTGCTGTAGGCGCTGTCGCAGATGCGAAGTTTGCCGGGGTTTTCGGGGTCGATTTCCATGACAGTGCCGGGCTCGATGTCGTCTGAAGTGCTGACGGGGAACTTCTCCGCGACGTCAGCGCCGCGAATCTCGAGCACGTCGACGTTGGCGGTGCCGGTTACGACAAGCGCGGTGCCGCCGGTGTTGGTGACCTGAACGGTCGGCGCGCTGCGCGACGTGCTGGTGACGCTGAGCGCGGCATACGGCGAGGCGGAACTGAGCGAGGTGATCACGACACCCGGCGACGCGCCGAACTGGGAGAACTGCGCCAGCTGGTCGTCCGTGTCGGAGACATGCAGGCGTGCGGACGGATCGGTCGTGCCGATGCCGACGTTTGACTGGCAGCGCACCTCGCCCGCGAGGTCGGACTCGCCGAAGACGAGCAGCGCCTTGCCGGACCCGAGGAAGCCCGATCCGCCGAAGACGCCGCCGTAGCCATCCGCATTCGTGGAATTGGCGCTGATGCCATAGTAGCCGGTGGCGACCATCGCAATACTGCCGGGGCTGCTCGACGCAGCCGAATGCACCATGCCGATCGGATCGGATGTGCCGACGCCCACCTTGCCCTCAGCGGTGATGATCATGCGCGTCGCGTTCGCGGAGTAGTTCGGGTTCGTCCCGTACTTGAACAGCAGGCCGTTGCCCGCGATGGACGTGTTGCGCACAATCGCCCACTTGTTGCGAAGCTCGTTGCTCTGCGCTTCGCCGAGTACGATCGCCGATCCGCGGTCGCCATCGTTAGCGCTGTAGAGGCCGAGCACGGCGTCGGTGTCTTCGATGATTACGTCTTCGCTGTTCAGCCCGTCAACCGGGACGCCGGGGGCCGTGCCGGTCACGTGCAGCGGCGCGATCGGGGTTGTTTCACCGATACCGACAAAGCCACTGTTTGCCTTGTAAATTGCCGTTCCGTTCGCCGCCCAATAGCTCGTTCCGCCGCCACCGCCGTTCAGGGCATAGATCGCGAAGGGGGAGGCCGTGATGCGTTGGCGCGGCATCAGGGTTGTGAAGCTGGCGCCGTTGACCGGCCGCAACTCGATTTGAAGCCACAACGCCTGACCGCCCGAATACGGTCCATTGAAGAAATCCAACTCGACGGTGAATCTCCCGTTTTCGACCATCACGGGCGGGTTGGCGGCGCCGTCACGGAACTCGATGACCGGGCCGACTTGACCGCCGGTCGTTTCGCCATTGAACAGGCGAAACCGCATGGCATATTCGCCGTTCGCGGGGACGCCGCCCTCCATCAGTTCGCCCTGATAGGTGATGGTCGTGTCGATCGGGATCGCGGTCGCGATCGACGTCGCCAGCGCGGTCGCCAGCGTCGCCAGCAATCTGATAGTAAGTCGACTGTTCACGGCGATCTCCTTTGTGAGGCCCCGCTGACGCCAGTGGCAGCCGGAAACCGCGTATTTCCTGCGGTCTCACGCGGGGTCTGGTATACAATGCGCCGGTCGTGCCTTTGGCCCGGCCCTGTCCATTCGCAATCGCCGTTCGAAGAGCCTCATTTTCTTTGGGGGTTTGTTGATGAGTTCCGACAACGCCGACCTCGCCACCCGGCTGGCCAGCGCCGCATCGGGCGACCGCAAGGCCGCCAGCGAGTTGCTGCCGCTGGTTTACGCGGAGTTGCGGGCGTTGGCGCGGGCGCGGATGGCGGGTCTGCCGCCGGGAAACTCGCTGGATCCCACTGCCCTTGTCCACGAGGTGTTCCTGCGGGTGACCGGCAAACGCGACCCCGGCTGGGACAGCGCGGGACATTTCTTTGCCGCCGCGGCGGAGTCGATGCGGCAGGCGCTGGTGGATCAGGCGCGGCGAAAAAATTCTCTGAAGCGCGGCGGGGGCAAAAAACGAATTGACCTGGAAGAGTTCGACGCGCCGCTGGCGGCGCCGGTGACGGACGTGCTGGCGCTGGACGAGGCGCTGGAAAAACTCAAGGGCGATGACCCGCGCAAGGCCCAGATTGTGAATTTGCGCTGCTTTGCCGGGTTGTCGCGCGAAGAGACGGCCGCCGCGCTCGGCGTTTCCGAGGCGACGATCGACCGTGAATGGCGATACATCGTCGCGCGGCTCCATCGCGAGCTGCGCGGTTCGGCCACGGCTTCCGAATAAGGCGCGCCGCGCGCGGCGGGCTGAGGAACGTTCATGGAACGCGCCCCAAAATCCGCGCCTCATGTTTCCAACGACGGCTCGAGCGATGACTTTCGCCGGGCCGAACATGTTTTCCAGAGCGCATGCGATCTGCCGGCGGCTGAGCGTGCGGCGTTTGTTCGAAAAGTCTGCGCCGGCGACACGCTGCTTGAGTCCGAAGTGCGTTCGCTGCTCGACAACTGGGAATCGGC
>JAGQOO010000033.1 GCA_020427345.1 Phycisphaerales bacterium
GACATTCGACTTACAAGGCGGCCGCGCTCGCCACGATCCTGGCCATTGCTGCTTGTGGCGACACGAGTTCGGCCGCGCAACCGGCGTCGACCGATCCGGCCGCCTTGACGCCCGGCGACGCGGTGCTGTTCGTCGGCACGCCGGATGTCGGCGCGTTGTGGCATTCGATCATCCGCGAGACCGGCGCCACGCTCGGGGCCGTGGAGTCGCAATACAGCGGGGACGCCGGGCTCGCGATCGCGACGCGCGTCCTGTTCCGCCTTCGCCAGCGACTGGCCGACGCTCTTCAAACCGAACCCGTCAAACTCGAAAACCCCTTCGGCGGCCCCGCGCTGCTGTACATCACGATGCCATCGGCGGGCGACACGATCGAAATGGGGTGCGCCTTCGGCGTAGGAAACGCCGCGTTGATGCGCGACTACTACGACAAGATCACGAAGCGGATGCGCGACATCTTCTCCGACACGCGCTCTGAGAAAGTCGGCGACGCGGAAATCGTCGAATTCCGCCGCAAGCCCGATCCATCGCAAGCGACAAACGGCTCAGACCCGAACGATTTTGATTTCGGCGACGCGGACGCCGCGCTCGATTTGGGTATCGAGCGCCTATTGTCGCCTGACTCGCTGCCCGACCACATCGCGGCGTGCCTGACGCCCAAGGTCCTGTGGGTCGGGTCATCGGCGGACATGATCAAGTCCGCGATGAGCGTGAAGCCGGGAGAAGACGCGCTGTCGGACACGCCGGCATACAAGCGGCTGGAACAGGTCTACACGCCGCTTGGTCAGGCCCGTGTGCTGCTGAACATCGCCTCGATCCGCCGACTGGCCGAGCGGCGCCAAGGGCCCGACGCGCAGGCGTTGTTTGAAACGCTCGGCCTTGACCATGTTGACGCGATCGTCGGGCATGGCTCGCTGCAGGTCGACGGCGGCAACTTCTCCGAATTCCTGTTCGTTTCTGACAAGAAACCGACTGGATTGCTCGGACTGCTGGCGTTGGAAAACACGCCGATCACACCCGATGGCACGATCAGCGCCAATACGTGCCTATATGCCCGTTTGAACCTCAATGTCGGCGAGTTCGTCCGGGAGACCGAGGCGATTCTGCGCCGACAGGATCCGGACACTGCGGACGCGATGCGCCGCGCGCTCGAAGACGCGCCGGGCCCGGACGGCGAGCGCGTGAACCTGCGCGCCGAGGTGATCGACTCCCTGAACGGCCCGGTTGTCTTGGCGTGTCGGTTTGATGAGCCGTTCTCGATCGCGACGATTCGCTGGCTCATCACCATCGGCCATGACAATCAAGCCCGCATCAGCCGCGCACTTACGAAACTCGGCTCCGCATTCGGGCTTTTTCCCCGACCGATCGGCGAGGTTGAGCTCTTCGATGTTCCGCCCTTCGCCGCCGTCGCCGTCGGCCAGAAGACCATTCTGCTTGGCGACCGCGGTTCCGTTGAGGGAGCACTGCGCGGTGGCGCCCCCGCGTCGCCACTCGCCGATCAGCCCGATTTCGTGAAACTCGCCAAACGCGCCTCGCCGTCCGCGGGTCTGATCGCGTATGTGGATCAGCAGGCTTTTTTTGCCGGCGTGCGCGGCGTGATGTTGTCCCTCGGCGTGCCGGCTGCGCAGATCGACATTCCGACTGAACCGCGCGAGTTGCGGACGCTGACGCCGACAATCATGACCCTGTCGTCCACGCCTGAGGGGCTCCGATGTTCGATCCACTCGATCGCTGCCAGGCCGATGCCGTGATCGACGGCGGACGCCCTCATTCACTGCTTCGCGGCCCATTCGCATTGGGCATCGTCGCATTGTGCGTCACAACCGGTTGTTTCTCAGAGCGTTCGTTTCCCGTGCGCCCACAAACCGTCCTGCGCCTCACCGACCGTGCCGAGATTGTGAGTGATCCCGCGCCCGCGAACACGCGCGCCTGGCTCGCGCAAACGCATTCGCGGTTCGCTCGCGCCTTGCCCCCGCTCGATCGCAAAGCGCTGTTGACGGCCGATCTGGCCCGCGACGGCAAGCCGGTCGACGTGTTCAAAAAAATGCGCTGCTCGCCCGACAACCTGCACACGATTGTCGTAAACCTCGAAGGACTTGAGCATACGGCGCAGGCGACCGGCCCCGACGCGTCAAGGACGGAGCCGCTACCCGAGTGGCCGGGTTTCGACGACGTTTGGATTCCGGTGCGCGAGGGACTCTCGGTCAGCGGGCGGCTTGGGTTGGCGCAGCGCGATGGGCGCGTGATTCGCGCCAACTGCGTGATCATCCTGCCCGGCTTACTTGGTGATCTGGCGCCGAAGCGCACGCGCGATGTCGCGGCGGCTTTGCGCGAAGCCGGCCTGCACGTGCTTGCGGTCGAAAACGCCGGAATCGGCCGGACGTTTCAGCGCTACCCGGGTGTGCCGTGCACGTTCGGCGTGCTCGAATCGCGCGATCTGGTGCGCGTCGCCGAGTATCTCCAATCCCGCGACGAAGTGCTTGATACGGGCATCATCGGGTTTTGCTGGGGAGCGAACCAGGCGTTACTCGCTGCGTGGGAAGGCGCGCGGCCGCGCGCTCACCCAAGCGTGGCCCCCGAATACCAAACATGGTTTGGACCCGTGCCGCGCCGTCCGGTTTTTCAGGCCGGCGTGATGGCGTTCTCGCCGGTGCTGCGTTTCGAGGAGATCATCGCCCAGACGCAATCGCGCGATTGGGGCCTGCTGGAAAACCCCGTGCTTAGCAAACTCCAGGGCACGATTCGCGCCCGCTTTCACCAGATCAACGTGCCGGAAGCCGGCATCTCCGGCGACCTGTTGGCGCTGATTCGCTACGAGGCCGCCTTCGCGGAAATCGACTTTCCCGGCAAGGTCGAGCGTGGACTCGATTACTTGCGCCTCATGCCGTTCGGCGACAAGTCCGCCGGCGACAAGTGGCGTGATTTCGACATGCCGGTCGTGATTGTGCAGGGTGTGAACGATCCGCTGACTTCGGCGCAGAACGTCGCCGATCTGTTCGCGACCGTCGATAACCCGAATGTCGCCGCCGTTGTTCTGCGGGGCGGCGGGCATATCGGTTTCGCGCCGTTCGCGCGCGACTACTTCTACAGCCTCATTCTGAGCTTTTTTGATCCGGCGCGCGGGCCGCGTGCGGTCGCGGATCATCGAATGGCGGCCCGCTCAGGTACAAATCCGTTCGAATGACTTTCCCCGCCCATTCGCGTGAATGCGGCAGCTCCTCGCGGTCTTTCAGATAGTGGTCCACCTCCGCGCGCCGATCCCAGATCTGGCTCACCATCTCCGGCGTTACGCGAATACTCCACCACATGCGCACACGCTCGCGCTGCTCAGCCGTCAGCGGCGGCGCCAAGCCGTCATCGTCCTCCGGTATCGGCGGGAAAATCGTCGCGATCGGATCGCCGATCGCCTCCGAAATCCGCCACGCGGCGCGAAGCAACTCAGGCTCTGATTGCGGCGGCGGCGCGCGACGATCGTCTCCAAAGCGGATTCGCGCCGCGCCAAAGTGGGCCGATGTCAGATAGAACGCTTGAGTCGGGTCCGACAGCGGCTTGTCAAATCGGAAAAGCAGGCTTCGCACACCCGCGGCGTCACCATCCTCGATAGTCACCTCGAAACCGTCGCTGTGAACGACATCGCCGCTGTTGAACGGCCCTTCCGCGCGAAACCCCTCAATCAAAAATCGCCCCATCAGCCGCGAGAACAACTTCGGGCCGTCGACACGCAGGCGGAATGTGTGCGCGTCCAACTCCTCGACGAACGCCCGCTCGGGCGCGACGACCGGATCGGGCGCGAACGTCAACGCGTGTACGCGCACACTCGCGAATAACGGTCCCATCGTCAGGTCCAGCCGCGGCTTGGCGTACACGTTGATAAACGGCACATCGATGAGATAAACGTCCGTCACCGTCGCCTCCGGCGGCGCCGTCGCCATGCACGCCGGCACGAAGCGCTCCGCCGCGATCACGCTGTCCCACTGCCAGCGGCAGAACATCGCAAAAGGCGCCATCGCTACGCAATACGCGCATGCGCCGACAAAAGCCATCCGTCGCCACACAACGCCACGGATCGCCGCCCCCGCCGTCGCCAGCGCCAGCACGAATCCGACACCGGGCAGGTAACCCGAGTGCGGCGTCGCAATCACGGGCGTTACGGGCAAAACGGCTAACACGATCCACGCCGGCCATATCCACCAGCCGCGCGTCCGGCGCGCCGCGGCGACGTACATTCCGAAACTGATCGCGACGATCCCGAGCATCAGCAGACAATCGCCGGTCGCGGTGGTCCACGGGTCGTAGCGCCCGGTCGGGCCGACCGTCATCGGCGCCAGCCAGACCGTCGCGCAGATGTAATGCAGCAGTTTCGCAACGAGCCAGGTAGCGTACTCCGCGCCCTCGCCGTGAAGGTGGCGGAAATAGACGTCGGGCAGCGGATCGGTGACCGCGTTGAAGCGCCACGCCAGGAATGCGACGCCGATCACCGCGAAAGCGGCATACGCCGGCATCCGGGCGCGAATCTGCTTCCACCCGCCTACCGCGAAATCAAACGCAACGGCGATCGGCGCCAGCAGCAGCGCGTTTTCCTTGGTGAACAGCGCGACGATCCACAGCGCGAGGCACGTCGCAAACCAGCCAGGTCTCAATCTCGGGGCCTGCTCCGTTTCGAGTGATATCGCCTGAGTTGCGGGTTTCTCGACGGGCCTCCGCGCCGTCAGTCCCGAAGCACGCCAGTACAGTAGCAGCGCCGCCACGGTCAGCGTCGTCTGAATCACGACATTCTGCGACGACGGCCACGCGACGGTGACGATCGACTGGGCGTATATCCCGAACAACAACGCCGCGAGTGTCGACCAAGGCAGCGAAGCCGTCAGCAGCCACGCCATCCGCCAGACGAGCAGCACGCAAATCAGGTGCAGCGCGATGCTGAACCAGTGCAACGCAGCCGGGTTGTCGCCGCCCAGCGTGTGATAGACGAGTTTCATCAGGACGATGAATGCGGGCCGGCCGTAGGCCCATCGCACCGGCTTGTCCTGCCACCAGATGTGCGTGAACTGCGCCGGCTCAATCACGAGCGTCCGCATCAATTCGGAGTACGACCAGCCGTTTTCGCGCAGCCCCTTCTGGTGCCAGTGGTCATCCAGCACCGCGCCGTCATCGATCGCGCCGGAATGCGCGGAAAACGTGACACCCAGCACGATCGGGGCCAGAAAAAGAGCCGTGAGCCGATAGCGGCGTTTGACGGGGGGCGAATCAGTCATACAGGCAGGTGGGCCGAGCCGGAGTGTGGATGCGCGGGTCGTTCATTTCGACCGGAATGATATCCACACGCCCGCGTCGCCCCAACTCCGCCGCTCAATACTCACACGTCAGCGCTGCGACCACATCTGTCGAAGCCTCAACGGCTCCGCCAACCCACGCTGAACGGCCGAAGGCGTCAACGACCCTTATCTTACCGCTGAGATACACCGCTATACGCCCACGTTGCGTATCCACCACAATTGCCCGAACGGGCCGAGTTTCGTTGCGCCGACGGTTGCACCCAACATGGGCAATCGGTGGAAAAAACCGGCACTCGATGGAAACGACGTGCGCGACAACGACGAAACTGGGCGATACAGGACTCGAACCTGTGACATCTTGCTTGTAAGGCAAGCGCTCTAGCCAACTGAGCTAATCGCCCTCGCAGGCTGATGATAGTCCGTCATGAGGGCGAATGCTATCTCGCAACAGTCGGTCGTGGCCGAGAGTTAGGACCACCACGTCAGCCGATCGTCGGAGTCGTGTTCATCGCAGTTCGCGAACGTCATCTCCGGCCGCCGGCGTTTCCGTGCTCTCCAGCAGTTCCGCCACCACGACATCGCGGCCTTCGAATCGCCGGATCACGCACATCTTGCCGATGGGGGCGCCGGCGCGTTCGATCGTTACGGTCATCCCCGCCCAGGCGTTCGGCAGATCGAGCGTCGCCAGGGAACGCATGGGCTCGAAGCGCCGCAGTTTCCCGCGCGTCGGCGGCCCCGACAGGATGTCCGTGATCCGCCGCAACGCCGCTTCTGACTGAGCGCGCTGCCAGCCAGGCCCTTGCGCCGCGCCGCGACGAAGCGCCGACTCTCCCGCCGGCGAGCCGCGCTGCGCCAATACCCGGGCCGCGTCCGCGGAGATCGTCACTGACTCGTCGCCAGTCAATGACAACAACGCCGGCTCGGCGACTTCGATTCGCGTATTCGATAACGCCGCCACGGCCGCCACTCGATCCTGATCATCCGCGCCGCGCAGAAACGTCTCCCAATCAACACCGCCCGCGACGACGCGATCGTCGAGGTAAGTCGGCGTATGGCGGTAGTAGATCTCCAGCGTCAGCGTGGCGAGCGCCGTCGAATACACGCGACCTCCCATGCGCCCCCACTTCCCCCACCCGCGCCCATACGGATTCCAACTGCCGTACGTGTGCGGCCGCCGGTCGTTCACACCAACTCGGCGATCCTGCAGCGGCAGCAACGCGTCGCGCAGGCTCGCGTTCCATCGTTTCCATTCATCTCCACCAATCTGGAACATCGCCAGCGTGCCGTAATACCAGTAGTAGAGCGAATGCAGTTGCGTGGTATCGCCACCCAGAGCACGCGTCGCGGACGGTGGATCGGAAAACAACACGGTGATCTGCTTACGCCGCAACGGCGCATCCGGTCGCCAGCCGAGAATCTCCTCGCACGTCAGGCCGCACGCCGTCATGGCCCCGCCATAGCGATACACCGGCTGCAGCGTTTCCTGATCGAGCTTGAAACCGATATCTGCATCGGCATAGCGCACCTGCCCGTCCGGTTCGGCTGCGCGCTGAAAATGCAGCGATGCGCGAATCAGCGCCGCGCGCGGCACGCGCACGCCGGCGACCGCCGCCGTATGCAGCGCCTGCACGGCCCACGCCGTAATCGATGTGTCATTCCGGCCGCTGTCCGGTCGCAGGACGTAATCCCAACCTCCCAGCGGCTGCTGAGCGCGCACAAGATTGTCGACCGCCGCTACAAGCGGCCGTCGCAGGCGCTCGTCGCGCGTCATCGCGTAGAGTTCGGCAACGGCAAGCGTGGCCAGCGCGTCGTTGTAACCCGCGATGTTGGGAGAGCGCGAAAACCCGCCGTCCGGACGCTGATCACGCAGCAAGGCCGCAGTGGCCCTACGGACGGTGTCCTGATACGGCCCATCGCGGTCGGTATAGCCGGCGCCCAGAAAAGCCAGCGTCGCCAGCCCGGTCAACCCGGTTCGCAACGAAACGTCCATGCGTTTGTATGCGGTCCCGAGGCATCGATCCGAATCCGGGCATTGATCCTGAAACCCCACGCGACGCCATGTCCCGTCCTCACTTTGATGGGCGGCCAGCCACCGCAATCCCGCCTCGACGGCGTCCTCGCTGCGGGCGTCGCCACCGAAGGCGCGCAGCCGGCGAATCCGCGCTTCGGTAGAGCGATCGAACGGATCTTCGGCGGGGGTTTCGATCGCCGGAGGGTCGTCCGCGGCGTCGCTTGCCGATCCACTCTTCCCCGTTTGACCTGGCGCGACAGCGCTGACGACTGGCCCGAGGGACTCGGCGTCCAGCACCGGAACCGTATCAAGGGGCGCGTCCTGTCCCGGCGCTGCTGCTTCCGTTTGCAAGCGAGCTGACATCGGCGGGCGGTCAGGCTGCGCCGGTTGAGTTGGACGGCGCCGGATGGGCGTCGGAGCAAGTGGAGCCACCGGCGAGGATACACCCACACGAACGTCGGGGAGAGACGCAATTGGCGCCACTACCGCAATGCCAAGCGCGACCGCGCCCAGCAATACCGCCAACCCGATCGCGCCTCGTCCCGACAAGAGAAGGCTCCCCGAAGCCAGCGGCGCCCAGCGTGTATCCCGCCGCTGGCCGATTCCAGCCCGGGGAGAAGATTCTAACTGCGTGAACAACCCCCGGCGCGTTCGCGGCCCCGCCCCGAACCGCGAAAGCCGGCTCGTGCCAGCCGCCCGCCAAACGCCATATCCGGACCTGCTCTCGCGAAAATTTTCCGGTCCATGCGCCCGCTAGGGCCGATATGAACTTCGTTTCCGATGCCCGGAACCGGTTTCGGAACAGTTGGCGCCCTAGTCGCCACAAATCCTTACCAATGGACCACTTGCCTAATTGGAAACGGTTTCGGGACGCTGCCTAGCATTGCGTGACTGGCCGAAGTAGTCGGCTGTCACGCTTGATGTTCCGCGCGGCGGGCGCGCGGGGCTTGCCACTACGAGTTGGAAGCTACGTGGATTCGCCTTGCGCGTTCGCGCCTGAGGTACGCCCACGCCGCGCCGGCTCGCAGGGGGCTACGTGGAGACGCGTAACCGGCGTCACCGCGACCAGCGGAGTAATGGGAAGACTCCACGAGGGAGTGGAGGAGGGCAAATGAAGAAGCTTCTCGCGACATTGACAGTTCTCGCCGCTATGGCGGGGCCGTCGGCGGTCGCCGATGCGCTGTTATGGGATAACTATCCCGGCGGCGCGGAGGCGCTCGACGCGACGGACAACATCAGTTCCGAGAGGGACACACAAGTCGGGCCGAGTCTGGCTATCGACGACGTGGTCCTCCCGGACAACCAGTATCTCATCACACGGTTTGAATGGGTCGGCGTTCGCGCGCCGGGATTCAACTACGTCGCCGCGGATCTGTTGATCTACGACACGTCGCTGAACCCCATCGCGACGCTGAGTAATCTCGACTACACCGCTACGCCGGTGTTACCGGATCCGAACCCGCGCCCGGATCGTGAGACCTATGAGGGCTCTATCGATCTGCTCGGGATCGGACAGGCGTTCAACGCGCCGGCCGATGAGTTCTTCATCGGCGTGCGGCTGGTCGGAGACAGTTCGGGCGTCGAATCCCGTAACTTCACCGTAATCAGCTCGCGCGGCGATGTCGTTCGTGGTGGGTCTGAGGCGTACTTCATCGGGCCCATTTTCGGTTCGTTCGATTTCACGCCGGCCGGCGACGCCTTTGGTTCGCCGATCGACCGTCTGGAGTTGGCGTTCCGCGTGTTCGGCGAACGTGTTCCGGAGCCTGCGTCGTTTGCGCTGTTGGCCCTGGGCGGGCTGGCGCTCTTGCGCCGCCGCTAAGTCGACATGACGCGATCGCGTGCCGGGCGGCGTTACGCCGTTCGCCGGGCTCCCCAAAGTTTCGCCAAGGGTTGAACCGTTCGTTCGCCCGGCGCCGATCGCCGGTTTGCAGTCACAGGGGGGATCGCCGACACCGCTACACCTCGGCCGACGAGCCGGGTGGAGTACGGGTCGGCTTCTCTTTTGCCAACTCGCGCGCCGTATCGATCGGAATGACGAATTCACTCGCGTCAGGTCGCGCGGCGAGTTCATCGAAACCAAGGGCGTCTTCAAGACAAAACGGCCCGACCGCTGTGCGGGTCAGTGCGGTCAGCGTTCCACCCACGCCCAGCCCCGCGCCGATATCACGAATCAGGGCCCGAACGTACGTCCCTCTTCCGCACTGCACTTCAAAGTCCAACTCCGGCCACTCATACCGCGAAATGCCGATCTCATAGACCCGCACCGGGCGCGGCGGCAGGTCAACCCGCTCGCCCCGTCGGGCCCGCTTGTAGGCCGGCTGCCCGCCGATTTTGATCGCGCTGATCGCGGGAGGGATCTGCTGAATCTCGCCCGAAAACCCGGAGACGACAGCGTCGAGTTCTTCGCGTGTTGGAACACGATCAACGGGAACCGGCCGCAACTCGGTCTCGCTATCGAGAGAATCGCTCGTAACGTCAAGCCGCCCGCGTGCGCGATAGGTCTTCGGCAGGTCCATCAGAGCCTCGACCAGCTTCGTCGCGCGACCCTGACAGATCAGCAGCACGCCGTCCGCAAGCGGATCAAGCGTGCCGGCGTGACCGGATTTTCGAATGCCTGTGAGTCGTCGTACGCGATCGAGCGCGCGGGCGCTCGTCAGCCCGACCGGCTTGTTGAGGACAATAATCCCGTCCAAACGAATGTCAGGCCTTGGTCGGCAGCGGAACCGCGCGCGGCGCAGGCGACGTCGTCAGCGGGCGCAGATCGACCAGCGCCGCGGCGCCGAAAAACACCGCCGACCACAGGATGCCGCTCGCCAACGTGTTCTTGAGGAACGGCAGGCCCATCGCGTAAGCCGCAACCAGGTCGGCGGAGGTCTGCTGGTAAATACCGGAGAACGCCCAAGTGCCAAAATTCGTAACGACGAAGAACAGCAGCGCCGCGCCAATCGAAGCGCCGCCGACGCGGAGTGGATTGGCGCTCTTACGCAGCCACGGTCCCAACGCAACCGGCGCGAGCAGCGCGGTATACACCAGCAGCATCGTCTGCCACTCATAGCCGCCAAGGACCGCGTCGCCGATCAACATCGCCGCAAGCGGCGCCACGATCGCCCAACGCCCTGGCAACATGTACCCGGCAAAAAGCGCAACGGCAGCGATCGGCGTGAAATTGGGCGCGTGCGGAGCAAGGCGGAAAATCGCCCCGATCGCCGTCAACGCCACCACCCAAGCCGCAATTCGCAACGTGTCACGCTTCATGTCTTGCCCCTCAGTCGTCCGCGTCTCCTCGATCCGGAATCCGGACATCATAACGCCATTCCACCAGCGCTCCAGCCGGGACCCGCGTCAACTCGAAGCTCCGCGTTGCAAAAACGCCGTTGACCCACAATTGCCAGTTTCGCGAAGCCGCCCCGCCCCCTTCGTTGCGCACCCCGCCGATCTCGTCGAGAAACGCGGCCTCGCCGAAGCCGTGACACGCGAATACGAGCGCGGGTACGTCCTTCGCGGCGGCGTCCATCACGTCGCGAACGGTCATTCCCTGCCGCCACGGAAGGCCGGGATAGTCCCGGTCTTCATCTGCGAACCGGATTCGCAGGTCCACGCTCGCGTTCGACGATGGCGCGCCGTCCTGCCGCAGGGGCGCCGATTTCTGCTGCAATGGCCAATACCGCGCCAATATTGCCACTGCCGCCACGCCGGCGAACATCGCCGCCGTAATCAGTCGATTCCGCAGGTTTGGACGCGTCATGCCGCTGAAGATACCGCCTCGGCGGCGTAATCCGAACGCAACGGCGCCAATACCCACGCCACATTGGCGTTAGACTCTGTCGAGGTCGAAAGGGAGATCGCGATGCGTGCTTCATCTTTGTGCCTGGTGCTCGGGTTGCTCGGCGTCGGCGCCTCATTCGCCGCCGAGACGCCCGGCGCTTACAAGTTGGAGACTGGCCCCTACGCCGTCGGCGAAATCGACCGCGTCGTGCTGACGGGGGCCGGCGAGGTCAAGCCCGATAGCGACAGCGGCGAGTACGATACGCCCCTCCTGATTCGCTACCCAAAGCTGAAGCCCGCCGTCGACGGGGCAAAGCCCGTTGAGCCCGCGCGCTTCCCCGTCGTCATTTTTTCGCACGGCGCCGGCGGATCGCGCGACGCGTTCCCCGACCTCAGCAAACACTGGGCCAGTCACGGCTATGTCGTCATTCACCCGACACATGGCGATTCGATCAAACGACGCCACGACGGCGGAGAAGACATACGCGAGTTGATGCGCGACCCGCAACAGGTCGTCAAGGGCGTGAATCTGCGCGGACGGCACACCGAAGTGCGACATATTCTTGAGAACTTCAAGACAATCGAGAGGCGAATCGCGGAAGACAGCGACGCCGGAAGCGCGCCCCTGCTCGATCCGGACCGCGTGGTGATTGCCGGGCACTCCGCCGGAGCGATGACGGCGCAGGCCCTGGGCGGCATGAAGTTCTATATCAACCCGCGCGCCCGCGCCCGCTCGATGGAGGAAAAGCGCATCAAGGCGGCGATTATCATCTCCGGCCAGGGCACGACGCGCCGCACGATCACCGCAAAATCATGGGAGGATGTCCACATTCCGTGGCTCGTCATCGCCGGCAGCGAAGACTACAGCCCGGTTTCCAGTGAAACCCCGCAGTCGCGGCGGCACCCGTTCGAGTTCGCGCCGCCCGGCGACAAGTACCTCGTCTACATCGACGGCGCGACGCACTCGTCGTACAGCGGCAAGCGGCTCGGATTCACTGACGACAAAGGCGAACTCAAAGCCGATATCAAGTACATCCAGTCGATCGTCGCGTCGTCAACGACGGCGTTCCTGGACGCTTACATGAACAAGAACACCGACGCCCGCGCGTTTCTGACGTCGGACGCGCTGACGAAATTCCCCGGCGGGAAAGTCGAGTATCAGTACAAGTAGCCTGAGCGGCGCGATAGGCGCGCCGCCCTGACGCTACTTCAGGTAGCGATCAAACCAGCCCGCGATCCGGCGCAGGCGCTCCGCCCGATTCTGCGGACGTCCGCCGCGCGACAGGCCGTGCGATTCACCCTCAAACCGCACATACTCCACTTCGCGCTTCAGGTACTTCAGCGCCGTGAACAACTGATCCGCCTCCGCCACCGGGCAGCGCAGGTCTTCCTCGGAGTGAATAATCAGCAGCGGCGTTTGGATCTTCTCGACATATGACAGCGGCGAGAATTTCTCCAGCGTCCGCTGTCCCTTCCACGGCAGCCCGTTGAACTCACCCGCGATCGCGAAGCCGTAATCGCTGACGCCGAACATCGAGGCCATCGACACGACCGATCGCTGTGTCACCGCCGCTTTGTAGCGGTGCTCGCGGGCGATCATCCAGTTGGTCATGAAGCCGCCATAGCTGCCGCCGGTCACCCCGACGCGTTTCGAATCGACATACCGCTGGCGGAAAATCCAGTCGCCGACTTTGCGGATGTCCTTGTAGTCCAGGTTGCCCCAGTCGCGGAAGATACACTTGCGGAAGTTCAGGCCGTAGCTCGTTCCACCGCGCGGGTTGGAGAACACGACGACATAACCGCGCCCCGCCAGCATCTGCATTTCGTGGAAAAAGCCAGCGCCGTAGTGCGATTGCGGCCCACCGTGAATCTGCAGAATCGCCGGATAGAGCCGATTGGCGCGAAACCCGGGCGGCTTGATCACCCAGCCTTGGACGGTGACATTATCCGAGCGAACCGAGAACTTCTCCGGCTGCACAACCGCAACCCGCTTGAGCGCGTCGCGATTCACATGCGTGAGTTGGCGCGGCTTGTAGTCGTCATCCGCGCTCGCGACAAACACGTCGCCCGGCAGAATCGCGGACCCCATCGCCAGGGCGATCGGCCCGCCCGGCGCGCTTTGCGAAGCGTGATAGATGTTCACGTCGCCGCCGATCACGCGCCGCGGCTGCTTGTCGCGCAGACCGATCGCGAACATCCGCCCGCAGCCATCTTCGCTCGCGTTGAACAGCACACTGCGGGAATCAGCGGACCACAGCGGCGGATGTGTGACAAACCCCGATGAAGCGACATCCCCTGCTGTCGCGTTCATGCACAACAGGTCGACGTTCGGCGCGAGGTCGCGCGGTTTGCCGCCTTTCGCGTCGACGACGAAAATGTGCTCATCGTGCTTCCACCACTCGGTCGGCTTGCACGGGTTACCGATGAACGCGATCAGCTTCCCATCCGGCGACCAGGCGTGCGACTGTCGATGCCCTGGGCCACGCGTAATCTGCCGCAAAGCCCCGCCCGCGCGCGGCACAACGAATATGTCGCTCTGATCAAAGTTGCGATCCGGGTCGTCCCCGCGATTCGCGATCAGCGAAACGAGTCGGCCGGCAGGGCTGAAACGCGGCTCGCTATGGTTGAACGCGCCGCGCGTCAGTTGCTTCTTGCCGCCGCCGTCCGCGCGCATCACCCAGATATGCGTGTACTCGCCGTTCCAGAAGCCCGCGCCATCCAGCTTGTGCGTGAGACGCGTGATGTGTTTGATCGACGGTCGCTGCTTGAGTTCGTCCTTTTTCTCGTCGCGCTCCAGCTTTTCGCGTTCGTTCATCGACTGATATGCGTACGCGATGAATCGCCCGTCCGGCGACCAGCTGAAATCGCTCACCCAGCCATCCGGATCGGTCAGGCGCGTCGGTTGTCCGCCATCCATCGGCAAACACCACAATGTGCCGCCCTTGTCGCGCGATGAGACAAACGCCAGCCGCGAACCGTCCGGCGACCAGCGCGGATTGCTGTCGGTATGTTCCCCCTGCGTCAGCGGCCGCGTCTCCCCCGACTCGACATCCGCCAGCATGATCTGGCAGAAGTTCTTGTTTTCCTTCAAATCAAACCGCTTCAGCTCAAACGCGACGTGGTCCCCGCACGGCGACATGGCGACTTTGCCGACGCCGCGCAACTTGAACAGGTCTTCAATTTTCATCGGGCGCTGCTTGGCCATTTGGCGAGTCTCCGATCAGAAAGCGGCCCGCGACGCGGGCGGGGAATGTTCCATATCGACGGCCGGATGGCGCGCCGCCGGGCGAAAAATAGTCCAAGTCAAGGATCGGCGCCAACTCTACGCGGCGCTGGCGGCCCGCGCGTGACGGACGATTTCCTCTTCGAGGATGTGCAGCGCGCAATCGAGCTGCGCGTCTTCGATCACTAGCGGCGGCAACGTGCGAATCACGTTGCCATATATCCCCGCGCCGATGACGAGCAAGCCGCGGGCGACGCAGGCATCCAGAATGCTGCGCGTAATCGTCGTCGCCGGCTGCGCGGGATCGCCATTCAACACGAGTTCGATCGCGTTCATCGCGCCGACGCCGCGCACATCGCCGATCAGCGGCGTCGTCTTCTGCAGCCGCGTAAAGCGGTCGCGAATCCGCCCGCCGATGCGCTCAGCCGCGGCGTTCAGGTCGCGTTTCTCCAGCACGCCAATGTTGGCGAGCGCCGCCGCGCAGGCGACCGGGTTGCCCGTGTAGGTGCCGCCGAGTGTCGCCGGCTTGACGCGGTCCATCACAGACGCCCGCCCGATGACAGCCCCGATCGGCAAACCGCCGCCCATCGACTTCGCCCATGTCGACAGATCGGGCGTGATATTGAAATGCTGATAGGCCGCCCATTTGCCCGTGCGGCAGAAGCCGGATTGCACTTCGTCGAATATCAGCACGATACCGTGTCGATCGCAGATGTCGCGCAGACCCCTGAGATACGCTGGTGGCGCCGCGACGAATCCGCCTTCGCCTTGGATCGGCTCGATGATGACCGCCGCGAGGTGCTCCGCGGAGACGGAAGTCGTCAGCAGATACTCGAATCGAGCCAGTTCATCACGCGCGAACTGCTCAACCGAACGCCCATCCCCGTTTCGGAAGTGATTCGGAAAGGGCAAGCGATACACTTCCGGCGCGAACGGGCCACAACCCTGCTTCAACGTGACCTTCGAAGTCAGTGTCATCGCCATCATCGAGCGCCCGTGGAACGCGTCTGTGTAGCACACGATCCCGGCGCGCCCGGTCGCCATCCGCGCGATCTTGATCGCGTTTTCGACCGCTTCCGAACCCGCATTAAGCAGCAGGCATTTCGTGCCCTCCGGCCCGTGCGGCAACAGCGAAACCAGCTTCTCGCACAGCGCCACATAGGGTTCATATGTCGAGATGTGAATGCACGAATGCAGCAGTTTGCGAGCCTGCGCGCAGATCGCCTCGACCACTTCCGGATCGCAATGCCCGGCGTTCATCACACCGATGCCGCTCGCGAAGTCGATGAACTCCTTGCCCTCGCAATCCGTGAGCGTCGCCCCGTTTGACGCATCGACCGTCACCGGCGTCGTCCGCGGCAAACCGGAAACCACCACCGCCGATCGGCGTGCCAATAATTCGTCGTTTCTACCCAATTCCGTCAGCCTCATGTCCGTAAGCGCATCGCCCGGGCCCCTTCTCGTTGTAGGCCGCGACCGGCGGGGAGTATCATATCGCCAAGAGGATCACTTCGAATGGAGCCGGGCGAACTCATTACCACGACCGAATTGCTAGACGGCCTGCGGCGCCCCGGCGACCAGGCCGCCTGGGAGCAGTTCGACCAGCGCTACCGCCCGATCCTGCTGGGCTACCTCCGCCGGGGCGGTCTCGACGAAAACGACGCCGCCGATGTCGCTCAGGAAACCATGACCGACTTCCTGCGCGAGTACCAGCGCGACAAATACGACCGCGACCAGGGGCGACTTCGCTCCTGGCTCATCGGGATCGCCCGCAATCGCGTCGCCGACGCCCGACGCCGGGCCGCGCGCCGGCGCGAGGCGCGCGGCGAATCGGCCATCGCGGACATGCCGGACGACGCCGACCATGAGGCGATCTGGGACGCTGAACAGCGGCGTCACATTCTCACGCTGGCCGTGCAGGAACTCCGCGACACATCGCGCTTCAACACGCGCACGCTGGAGGCCTTTGAGCGCGTCGCGCTGCGCCAGGAGCCCCTTGACCGCGTATCCGAAGAACTCGGCCTGTCGCCGCAGGAAATCTACAACGCCAAGAACCGCGTCGTGGAACGGCTGCGTGAGATTCTCCAACGCTACGAAGCGGGTTTTACGGAAGGCTGAGTGTGGCGGTACGTCCAGGCGTGTGCCCATCCGCCGAACAACTCGAGACATTCGCCATCAGCCCCGACGGCTTGCCCGAGGTCACGGGACACCTCGCGACATGCCCCACTTGCGCCGCGCAGGTCGAACGCATTCGCGAGGACAACCGCCTGCTCGGAGACTTTCTGGCCGCCGGCCGCCCGACCGAGACGCCCGCATCACGCTGGACGCCGACCATTCCCGGATACGTCGACCTGATCGAGACGCAGCGCGGCGGGCAAGGTGTTGTGTATCGCGCAACGCAGGTCGCGACCAAGCGCCAGGTCGCGATCAAGGTGATTCGCCAAGGGGCGTTGGCGACCACGGCCGATCGGCAGCGCTTCGCGCGAGAAGTCGAAACACTCGCGCGACTCGACCACCCGAATATTGTCGCCGTCCACGACGCGGGCACGATCGAAGGACTGCAGTACTTCGTCATGGACTTCGTCGACGGCCCGACGCTCGACGAAGCCGTCGCCCCCTTGCGAGACGACGCGACCACCGTCGTCGCCGACCGCGCCGCGCGCCTGATACGCGTATTCCTGAAGGTCTGCGACGCGGTTCACGCCGCGCATTTGCGCGGCGTCATGCACTGCGACCTCAAGCCGAGCAATATTCGCGTCGACCCGGATGGCGAGCCGCGCGTGCTCGACTTCGGCCTGGCCAAACCCACCGATCTGGCCCCGGGCATGACCGTCACCGCCACCGGCCAGTTTGTCGGATCGCTGCCGTGGGCTTCGCCGGAGCAGATCGCCGGAGACCGCGCGCGACTCGACCTGCGCACCGACGTCTACTCGCTCGGCGCGGTGCTGTTTCAACTCCTGACCGGCTCAGTGGCCTTCGAGCAAGGCTCTAATCTGCGCGAAGCGCTCGATCGCGTAATGACGCAGGATCCGCCGCGCCCCAGCCTCCGCGCCACCGACACTTTCCCTGTCGATGAGGAACTCGAGACGATCATCCTGAAGTGTCTCGCGAAGGACCCCGACCGCCGCTACCAGAGTGTCAACGACCTGGCCATCGATCTGCGCCGCTATCTCGCGCATGAGCCCATCGAGGCCAAGCGCGACAGCGCCATTTACGTGTTGCGCAAAACCCTTCGCCGCTATCGCCGCCGTTTCGTGCTCGCCGGCGCGATGGGCGCCTTGTTGGCCGTGGCCGCCGTCGCCATGACGATCCAGTATCGCCGCGCCCACCGGCTTGAGGCCGAATCAACGCGGACGGCACAGTCGCTCGCCGTCTCGCTCAGCGAGAGCAACATCGAGCGCGGTCGCATCGCCGGCATGCTCGGCAACCTGCAGCAGGCTGAGGACCTCCTCTGGCGCGAATTGCTCGTTCGACCGACGCCCAGCAGTGCCCACCCCCGACATCTGAACGCGCCACCCGGCACGCCGTCCGCATACTGGGCGCTATGGGAGTTGTTCCGTCGCTATCCGCGCCTGAAGACCCTGTCGCCGCCGCCGGATCGCGATCGCGTCGCCGTCCTCGCCGACGACGGCGTGAGCCTGTGGAGCGCCGATCTCGATGGCCGCGTCCAGCATATCTCGCTCGACGGCGCCATCCTCTCGGAATACGGCACGGCGCCCACGGTCGCCCGACAACCGGCGATCGACGGTCGCGCAGTCTGGGCGCAAACCGACGATGTCGCGACGCTCTACACCCCCGATGGCCCCGCCAGACCGCCGATTCAGGCGCCGATGCCACGCATTATCGAGGCCCTCGGCATCTCCGATCACAGCGCGCTGGCCGCGCTGATTGATCATCAGGACATCTTGGTTTGGCATGTCGGTCAACAGCGGCCCCCGACCTCGCTGCACGCCGATGTGGAACTTGGCGCGCTGGCTATCTCACATGATGAACAACGCATCGCCGCGCGCGATCGGTCCGGCGGTCTGTGGGTGTGGGACTTGGCCGATCCCGACCGCCCCATCTCGACGGTCGGGCCCGGATTGCGCAGTCATGTCCATGGCGAACTCGCATTCTCACCGGACGATCGGTACCTCGCGGACGGCTGGCTCGATCTTCCCGGACGCATCTGGGATCTGGCCCATACGCCCCCGACGTATGTTGAGCTTTCACCGCCACCCGAACCTTATCGGGTGCACAGCTTCAGCCCCGACAACCGCCTGTTGGCCGTCGGCGACACGGGTGGCGCGCTGCGCATCTACGACGTCAACTCCGGCGAATGCCGACAGATGATCGTCGCGCAGACGGCACGCATCCGCGCCGTCAGTTTCATGCCGGATGGCCGTCGAGTGTGGACCAGCGGCGACGACAAGCTGCGCTGCTGGGAGATCGACCCCGAAGCCGGCGAGCGCGTTGTGCGCGTCGAAGGTGAACAGTTTCACGCTATTGATGTCGATCGAGATCGCCGCACAATCTATGCGGTTGGCGGACTCGGTATGTTGCGCCGGATCGACGCGACGGGGGCGATCGTCAGTTCTGCGCCATCGCCACCAACGCCAAGACCTGACGGAACTGTTCCCGATCGCCCCGACATGCTGGTCGCCGTAGCGCTGTCTCCGGATGGCGCGCTAATCGCAACGGGCAGCTACATCGGCGCCATTACCATTGCCCGCGTCGACGATTCCGCGCCTCCCGTCAGGTGGACCCTCCCCGCCGGCGTCAGCCATCTGGCCTTCAGCCCCGACGGCGGGCGGATCGCCACAGCGTCTGAGGACTGGGTCGTCCGGATTTGGACCACCGACGGTCGGCTGTTGTTCAAGACCGATCGGCTCTCGACGCGCGTCCCCCACCTCGCCTTTTCGCCCGATGGCGCCAGACTCGCCGTCGCGCTCCGCAACGGCGGACTCTTCCTGCTCGACCCGGACACCGGCGAACGGGCCGATTTCATCACCGGCACGATCGAACCGATCCGCGTAATGCGGTTCTCGGCTGACGGCAGACGCTTGTTCGTGGCCGGCGCCGATCGCGTCGTCCGCGTCTATTCCATGCCGGATCGGCATGAACTCGCCCGCTGGCCCGGGCACAGCCAGGAAGTCAACTGCATGGATATCTGCGACGCGGCCGGGTTGCTCGCGACGGGCGACGTCAGCGGCGCGATCCGACTGTGGGACCTCAATACCGGCGCGACGCTGACAAACTTCACCGGGCATACCGGCCCTGTAATGTCCCTTCGATTCTCCAGGCGCGGGCGGGTTCTGTACTCCGTCAGCGTCGACGGTTCGATCCGCGCGGTCGATCTCACCCACTACCGCACCCACATCGCCGCTCACCTGCTCGATCGCCTGAACGGGCTCGACCTCAGCGCCGTGCCGCCGGCCGAAATCGCCGCATGGCGCGACTGGGCAACCGAAACGCCCCCCTCGGATCAGCCCGCCCCCGGGGCCCTCTTTCTGCTCCCGTAGCCGCATTCTCAAAAAAATCCGTCGCCCAACTTGGAGATTCTCGGTCCCGGCGCCGGATGTCAGATGACGTCAAGCCGTTACGGGCCACCGCGTGAGCGCCCGGGCGGGCGCGACTTCGCGGCGATCCCAGTGTTCGCCGCCAATTGAACACGGAGCTTGCGATGAACACGAAAGTAACAGGCCTCTTGACCTTGGCCCTTGGGGCCATGGCGATCACCGCCTTGGCGGGACCAACCGACTACGCCAGCGGGTTGCAGCACGACAGCGTCGGCGCCGTCAGCTCGATGTCCGTCACCGGACGCCGCCTCAGCGCTTGCTGCCTCGGCAGCAGCGGCGAGGATGGCGTCGAAGTGCGGTTGGACTCGGCGTACGGTGGCGGGACGGGTGTGGACGTGGGCGGGCTGTTCGAACCTAACACGGCCGGCTCCGAAATCCGAATCCGCCCGAAGGGATGGGATGGAACGATCAAGGGAACCCTCCGCGTAACAAGCAACGGCGACAGCAGCGTCACGCTCGACGCCAACTTCGCCGGCCTCGGCGCGACGGGTCTGGACTATCAGGCCGTTGACGCCAATGGCGTTGTTGTCTCCGGCGGTTCGTTCCCGTCGGGTGGCATCCAGGCATACCTCGATCCGTGCTGCCCGTCCGGATCGGAGCTCGTGTGGTGGTACGCGAGCGCGTACGACTCGGCCGCGAGCTTCGAGGCGGCGTAGGGGCTGCGGGGCCGGGCCACCAGGTCCTCGCCCTTTGGCAGCACGGGGTTGGCGCCGTAGACCGAGGACGACGAGGCGACGATGACCTGAGGCGCGGTGCCACCGACCGCCGCACCGGCCCGACGGGCCGCCTCGAGGACCGCCAGGGTGCCGTCGGCGTTGGCCACGTGGGTGGCGACGGGATCGTCGATCGATCGCGGGACCGAGGGCCGGGCGGCGAGGTGGACGACGGCAACGGCCCCGGCGACGGCCGCGTCGAGCGTCGCGGGGTCGAGCACCGTGCCCTCGTGGAAGACGATCCGGTCCTCGACCTCGGCCAGGTTGGCCCGATCGCCGGTGGACAGGTCGTCGAGCACCACCACCTGGTGGCCCTCGTCCAGCAGACGGCGCACGAGGTTGGCGCCGATGAACCCGGCGCCCCCCGTCACGACGACCTTCGTCGGAGTCGGGCCGGTCACGAGGCGGCCACCGCAGCGCGGTG
>JAGQOO010000340.1 GCA_020427345.1 Phycisphaerales bacterium
CCGACGAGTCCGGTCCGATTCAGCCGGAATGCCGGTCGCTCGACTCGGTCAACGTGCTGAGTTCGGGGTTTCGCCGCGCCCAGTCCGGCGGGCTGACAACGTTGAACCTGATGTCGGGGTCCGGTCACCTGCTCAGCGGGCAGACGGTTTACGTCAAGCTGCGCGGCGGCAAGACCATCGAGGACATCGCGTATTACTTCCCCGACGGCTCGATCATGGGCGGGGTGAAGATGGCGAACGGCACGAACTCGCAGCGGTCAGCGCCGTTCCCGGGCACGCGTGGCAAGTCCGCCGCGCTCGTCCGCGACATGTTCGTCAAAGCGCTGGACTACAAGGCAAAGATTGAGCGGGCCGCCGGCGATCCGGAGAAAATGCCTGATCGCGACCTCGGGCTCGAGACGGTCCTCGACATCCTGAGCGGCAAGAAGATCGTTCATCACCATACGCACCGCCACGATGACATCATGACCGTTTTGCGCTTGCAGCGCGAGTTCGGGTTCCGCGTCGTGCTGCACCACGTCAGTGAGGCGTGGAAGATCGCCGACGAGATCGCCGCCGCCAAGGCGCCGTGTTCGATCATCATCGTCGACAGCCCGGGCGGAAAAATCGAAGCGCTCGAAGTTGATTTCAAGACCGGTGGTGTGCTCGAAAAGGCCGGCGTCAACGTCGCGATTCACACGGACGACTGGATTACGGATTCGCGTTTGTTTCTCCGCGATGCGGCGCTGTGTGTCCGGGCGGGAATGTCGCGGGAAGGCGCGCTGCGGGCCCTGACACTCGCCGGCGCCGAAATGCTCGACCTGCAGGATCGCGTCGGCTCGCTCAAGGTCGGCAAAGACGCCGATATCGTCATCCTCAGCGGCGATCCGCTCAGCGTGTATACGCGCGTTGAGCAGACATGGGTCGAGGGAAACAAAGTGTTTGACCTGGAGAATCCGGAAGACCGGCTGTTTGCCGAAGGTGGCTACGGCGCCGGTTCAGACATTAAGCCGTTCCTGTGCTGTCAGCATCCGGAGGGCCGCCAATGAGCCGCTTCGGGCACACACGCCTTAGCGTCGCACTGATCACCGTTCTGGTTTGCGCGGCTCCCACGTTTGCACAAGTGGCCATCAAGGCCGACACGATTTACACCATGGCCGGCGAGCCGATTCGCGACGGCGTTGTCGTTATTGTCGACGGCGAGATTCGGTCAGTCGGTCCCGCGGCGTCAACACAGATCCCCCAAGGCATGCGCGTGATGAACGCGAAGGTTGCGACACCGGGTTTGATCGACGCCCGCGCGACGGTCGGGCTGACCGGCATCACAAATCAGGAGCAGGATCAGGATCAGTTGGATCGCTCCTCGCCGATTCAACCCGAACTCCGCGCGATCGACGCCGTCAACATGCTCGATCCGCTTGTGGAGTATCTGCGGAACTACGGCATTACCACGGCGCACGTCGGCCATGCTCCGGGCGAACTGATCTCCGGTCAGACCATGGTGATCAAGCTGGTTGGCACGACCGTCGACAGCGCAATACTCAAGCCCCAATTCGCGGTCTCATGCACGCTCGCCGAAGAGGCGCAGAAGGGCGACGACAAATCGCCCGGCACGCGCCCGAAAATGGTCGCAATGCTCCGCGCGGAACTCATCAAAGCGCAGGAGTACCTCAAGCGGATGGAGGCCGAAAAGCCGGAAGACCGGCCCGCGCGCGACCTTCGCCTGGAAACGCTGGGCAAGGTGCTGCGCGGCGAGATGCCGCTGATGGTCTACGCCCATCGCGTCCGCGATATCTCCAACGCTTTGCGCCTCGCCGACGAGTTCAAGTTCAAGCTCTGGCTCGACGGGGCCTGCGAGTCTTATCTGATCGCCGACCGAATCAAAGCGGCCGGCGTGCCGGTGATCGTGCACCCAACCATGACCCGCGCGTGGGGCGATACTCAGAACCTGACACTCGAATGCGCCGCCAAACTCCGGGATGCCGGCGTTCCGATCGCCCTGCAGAGCGGCTTTGAGGACTATGTGCCCAAGACGCGCGTGGTTCTGTTTGAGGCCGCGATTGGGGCCGCGCATGGGCTCGGCTTCGAGGACGCTCTCCGGAGCATCACGATCGACGCCGCCCGACTGCTCGGCGTCGACGATCGCGTCGGGTCATTGGAGGTTGGGAAGGACGGCGACGTGGCCCTGTATGATGGTGATCCATTTGAGTACACCACCCATTGTGTTGGCGTCGTGATCGGCGGCGAAGTGGTGAGCGATACGCCGCATTAGGGGTCGCCTCGCGCTGGGCGTCGATTATCGCTAAATCTTTTCCGCCAAACCCCATACGTGTTGCCGATTGGGGGAATCAAGGTAGCATATCGCCCATGGAGCAGCTTCAGGTCGAGCCGCGACGGCCGCCGCATGGGCGTCGTGCGCCCGCGATTGACGAAAAACCGCCATCCGTA
>JAGQOO010000341.1 GCA_020427345.1 Phycisphaerales bacterium
AGGCGACCTCGCGCGGAGCCTTGCGGGCGGCGCGTTCGAAGCACTCCAGCGCCGCGTCCCATCGCTCGCGCTGTTGCCAGACCACGCCGAGGAGGTAGTCGATTTCAGGCGATGAGTCGGGGCCGTAGCCGCTTTCCAGAGCGCGTTGGGCCTGATTCAACTCGCCCGCCGCCAGATGCACCTTCGCGCGAAGCGGGATCAGTTCCTGATTATCCGGGTCCTGTCGCGTTGCTTCGGCGAGTTCGACTGCGGCCGCCGTGATGTTGCCGGATTCGAGTTGGTCGGCCGCGAGTTGGGCCTTCACTTTTGCCCGGGCGGCTTGCCAGCGTTCTTCGGATTGCGCCTTGGCGGCCCGAAAACCGGGCGATTCGCAGCCGGCGGAAAGCAGTGCGAGGAGCACGCCGGATGACGCGTACAATCGCGCGCGGCTAGTCATGGACCGGCTCCATGCGGCGCATCACGCCGGTTTCGGTATCAGCGGCGGGACTCGCCTCCTGATGTGCTGGAGTTGGCGTCGGCTTTGCCGATGACGCTGGGGTTGTGTCTTCGATCCGCTGGTCAGTGTCTGAGCGCGCTGCTCGGGCGGTTTCGGGGGCGCCAAACATGTCGACGCCGCCCTCGCCGGGGTCGTCGTGCAGCAGATCGATCAGGTATGCCCGCATGCGCGTGCCGGTCGCGTCCCATTGACGCTCGCGTAGCAGGCGCTCCTCCAGCTTGATCGCGCCGATGTGTTTGGGCTGATTGTGCAGCGCCATGCGGACATTCATCAGCGCGAGTTCGCGGTCGCCGGCGTCAAACTGCTGCACGGCTTCCTGAAAGTACGCCTGCGCGAGACGCTCACGGCCCAGACCAAACAGACCCTGACGGCTGCCGACGCGGACGCGCTCGATGTCGTTCAGCAGCGAGTCACTCGCGGCGTCTTGCTCCGGCGTGTCTTTCAGTACATGCACCGTCAGCAGCACGATGACTTCCTCGCGCACGGTCTGATCGAGGTGGCGCTGAAACAACTCGCCGACGCCCGGCAGCGAACCAAGCAACGGCGTTTGACCGCGTGACGAAACGGTCCGCTCGCGGAACAGGCCGCCGATCAGCACGGTGTGGCCGTCTTCGACCAGAATGTCGGCGTCGGTTTCGGTGGTTTCTTCGAACGGCAGATTGGCCTGCGTCAAACCGCCGTTGCTGTCTTTTGGATGAACGCGGAGGCGGACGGAGCCGTCTTCGTTGATGATTGGGCGGAAGCGGATTTCGGTGCCGGTTTCGAGAAACTCGACAGTCTGGACGGCGGCGGTCTCGGTGACGGTTGTGGTGATGTATCCATCGCGGCGGCCGACGAGGACGGTGGATTCCTGCCGGTTGAGGGCGAGCACTTTCGGATTCGCGACGACGACGACATCCGTGACTTCTTCGAGCGCGCGAATGAACGCGCCGAAGTTGTCCTTCAGCACGCCGATCCGCAGGCCGGTGTTGGGGAAGCCGTCGAGGAAATTCGTGTTGACGTTCAACGTTGTCGTCTGCAGCTTTGCGGTCGGCAATTGCCCCGGCGATATGTCGAGAGAGGCGTTGCTCGTGCTGTTCAGATTCTCAAAGTCGACACCTTGCAGAAACGTAAAGTCGATGCCGAACTGGTTGTCCTCGTTGAGCGTGGCGCGAAGGATCGTCGCCTCAACGAGCACCTGCTTCGGGCGTTGATCGATCTCGCGCAGGATCACTCGCATCTGCTCGATGCGATCGGGCGTGTCGGTCACCAGCAAGTATTTCGAATTCGTGTCGGGGTCGAGGTCAGCGTCTGACTTGCTGCCACCCGCGCCGCCCGACGACCCCGCCATTCCCGGCGCGCGAATGTCGCCGACTGCGCTCTTGAGCGGTTCCAGCGCCCGTGTCGCCTCTTCACGGCTGATGTGGTTCAGTCGCAGCACCACCGTCACCGGGGCGGGGCCCTGTGCGGCGACTTCGTCCGGCGTTCCCACGAAGATTACGTCCGCGACGCGGCAATGAGCGAAGCCGTTCGGGATCAGGATCGCATCCAGCGCTTGGGCGAGTGTTACGTCATAGAGGTTCACGGAAACCGTGCCGGTCACGCTGGTGCTGGTGACAATGCTGGCGCGAGCCTTGTAGCTCAGGCCGCGCAGGATCGCGCCGATATCGGCGTCCTGAAAATTCAGGTCGATGAGGCCGGTCGGGCGGACCTCGATGTCGTCACGCGTCAGTCGAGCCTCGTCGCTGACATTGGCGACGACGACGGAATCGTCCGCGGCAGGCGTTGTCTGCGCAAAAACCGACGCCGGCGCGGCTATCGCCACGATCAGCCATCCGCCAGCGAAATGTCGCATCATGCGTTCTCCGCCCGCGCCGGGCGCCTGTTCGGATTGCGACAGGCGGAAGCCCGGTGGTCGTCCTTGTGCGGATTCGATCGGCGTGGCCGCGTG
>JAGQOO010000342.1 GCA_020427345.1 Phycisphaerales bacterium
GCGCATCGTGATTTGGGGGCTGGCGTTCAAGCCGAATACGGATGACCTGCGCGAAGCGCCGTCGATCGACGTGATTGAGGGCATTCTGAAAGCCGGCGGCGAGGTGTTCGTGCATGATCCGCGGGCGATCGAGGCGGGCCGCGAGATTTTCGGCGATCGCATTCAGTATTGCGAAGACGCGTATGAGGCGATTGAGGGCGCCGATGCGCTGGTCACGTGCACGGAATGGATGGAATATCGCAGCCCCGACTTCGACCGCATGCGTGCTCAAATGCGCCAGCCAGTCATTTTCGACGGCCGCAACATCTGGGACGCGGACATCGCGGCCCGATACGGGTTTGAGTATTACAGCGTCGGCCGCCCGCCGGTCGTGCCGAAAGCCGCGCACGCGAGCACAGTCGGGGCGTCATAGCAGCTCGGATGAGTGGCTTACAGGGCGCCGAGTTGGCCAAACCGGGTTGGCGGCTATAATTTCTGCGCGTTGCGCTGGGTTCGACCCGAATCGGGCGTGAAACTCCATTACGAGGGCGTAGCTCAGTCGGTAGAAGAGCAGCGGCCTTTTAAGCCGTGGGTCCTGGGTTCGAGTCCCAGCGCCCTCATTTCGTGATGTGCGAGTTCGTCGGGGAGGGCCGCTCGGCCTCCCATTCGAGTCGCCGTCAAGTGCGCCATCAAGGCGGAAACGCAAGCGCATAACTCTGTCCAACGCTGCCCCCGAGAAAACGAACTACACCGCCGCCCAAATCTCCCGCGCCGCGTTTTCGTCCGCTTCACCGAAGAAAACAAACGTCACGCGTTCAAACATGCCTCGTTCCCGCATGAACGCGATTGTCGTGTCGAACGCGATTCGGGTCGCGGCGTCAAACGGGTAGCCGTACGCGCCGGTGCTGATCGCCGGGAACGCGATGGTGGCGATTTCGTGCTCTCTCGCGAGCGTGAGCGACGACCGGTACGCACTGGCAAGCAGCGCCGGCTCTCCGGAGTGGCCGTCGCGATACACCGGGCCGACCGTGTGAATGATGTGCCGCGCCGGCAGGCGAAAACCCGGCGTGATCCGCGCCTCGCCGGTCGGGCAACCGCCGATCGCCCGGCACGCGGCCTGCAACTCCGCCGTGCCCGCGGCGCGGTGGATCGCCCCATCTACGCCACCGCCACCCGCGAGCCGTTCATTGGCGGCGTTGACAATGGCGTCAACATCGAGCGTCGTGATGTCCGCCCGCAGAATCTCGATCCGCGCGGCTGCGTCAACTCGAGACGGTCGCGTCATCGCTCGCTCCATCGTCATGGCGCGACGCGTTTCCGCGCGCCACATATACAATCAGCCAAACCGCCCCCACCGCCGCTGCCGCGAGGCACGCCCATTGCGAAGCCGACAATCCGCCGGCGGCGGGCTGGTGGCATGCCTTCGGCGTAGCCGTAGGCATGTTTTTCCGCGAGGACGTATCATTCCGCTATGCGTCTGCCCGATGGTCGTATTCGCAAGCGTCGCCGCTCGTCGAATGACGCGGATTCCGCCCACGCGTTGACGTTCACGACATGGCGTCGCCAACCCTTCCTGGCGAGCGACCGCGCCTGTCGTTGGTTGGCCGAGTCAATCGAACACGCTCGCGCTCGCCATCACTTGGACCTGTGGGCATTCGTGATGATGCCGGATCATGTTCATCTGATCATCTGGCCGCGCGCCGAGTTGAATCTCGCGAAGCTGCTGGCCAGCGTCAAGCTGCCCGTCGCGCGCCGCGTGATCGCCCATGTCCGCCAAGCCGCGCCGCAGCGCCTGGCCGTGTTTGAAGATAAGCAACCTAACGGCGCCTGTGCCCATCGCTTCTGGCAACGCGGCGGCGGATACGATCGCGATCTGCGCGACGCGGGAACGATCCACGCGACGATCGACTACATCCACGCCAATCCGGTCCGTCGCGGTCTTGTAGCGCATCCGAATGACTATCAATGGTCGAGTGCGGCGTTCTTCACAGGCGTTCGGGAAGGCCCATTGCGGCCGGACGTGGCGTCGATCCCCTCGCCGCCGACACACTGGCGCTTCTGGAGCGTGTGGAGTTAGAATGCGTGGACTCACAGGAGATTCGCGTGCGAACGATCCCGCGCCAAACATGCTTACGCCTTCGGCGAAAGCATGCCACCCGTCCGCTCCTCGCGGTCGCCGGCCAGCACGCCTTCGTCATCGATCTGCGAATCCATCACGATGCCGGTTCCCCAGTTGGTCACGGTCTTGCGCGTTGGTGGCAGTCGCCGCGGGCGTAAGCATGTTTGAGCGCGGGCCACCGTGCAATGCGCATTGTAGCGTCGCCCCTCGCCGATTCATGCCTACGGCTACGCCGAAGGCATGCCACACGACCTAATGTCCTTGGCCGAGTATTTGCGCCGGATATGCCAGCCTCCGAACGCCTCCGGGCAACGCGTTCGGATCGCCC
>JAGQOO010000343.1 GCA_020427345.1 Phycisphaerales bacterium
GCCGGTAGGGCCCGTTGTCCGGTAGGCCCGTTTGTCTGGTAGGCCCGTTAGTCCGCCCGGAGGGCGAGCGAAGTTTGCCCGGGGCTTCAGCCCCGGGAAGGTAAGCCGAAGAACACCTTCCGGCCCGGAGGGCCGACGAAGACCCGCGCGCGTCCGCCTGCCAGGCGGAGGCAAAGAGGCTCGTGGACCAGGCGTAACCCCTGGCAAGGGCCATCGCCCTTCGGCCGTGAAAACGTTGCGCACGGCGGCGGCAGTTTCGCTATTCTGGCGTTACCGAGGAGAACCTCCGATGCGGAATATCGTCCTAATCCTGACGCTCGCCCTGCCGCTCGCCGCATCCGCGCTCGCCGACACCATCCTTGTGCCCGCTGACGCGCCGACCATTCAGGCGGCGATCGACCTCGCCGACCCGAACGATCAGGTCATCCTCGCGGACGGCGTCTATACCGGCCCCGGGAACGCGCCCGTCAACTTCAACGGCAAGCGACTTGTCCTCCGCTCGGCATCCGGCGACCCCAACGCCTGCGTGATCGACGCCAACGGCGGACCCGCGATTCGGATGATTAGCGGCGAGTCAGGGGCGGTTGTGTACGGGATCGGAATCCACGATTACAGCCAGGGCATCGCGATGATCGACGCGTCCCCCATCATTCAGAACTGCCGTCTGGTCGATGGGAGGCGTCCGATCAGTTGCTTTGGAGGAACCTGCATTAGCGGAGATTGGCCGCGCTTTCTGAATTGTCGTGTCGACGGATACTCCGAGCTAATCGACGCGCGTGGAGTCGCCATTACGTTTCGAGGATGTCAGTTTTCGGGCGCGACGAACATCGGAATGAGTGTGTCCGGACGCTGCGTAATCGACGGCTGCCGATTCGTGAACAACGTCTCAACGGTTGGGTTTCAACTTTCCGATATACAGGCCAGCGCAATAATCACGAACTCGATATTCGAACACAATCTGTTCTACAACAAGCTGCTGTACCTTCAGGGCCAGAACTCCCGGATGTCCGTCTATCGCTCTTGGTTTCTGGACAATGTTGCCACCGAGCTGGCCGACGGATCAAGCGGGGCAACGTGGCTGTTCGATCATTGCGTGTTTGCCCGTAATGACACGATCGGGTTCTATTCAACCGGACAAATGACGTTTACCAACAGTCTATTCGTGCAAAATGGCCGACAGTTCGTCAACCTGCCGATCATCCTGTTTCCGGGTCCCGGTCCGCAGGCGGCTCTGTTCAACTGCATCTATTGGAATAACAGCGCAACTGGCGTCGCCCGGCGTTCCGAAACCGTCCAATACTCGATCGTCGAACGCGGCTGGCCGGATGTCGGCAATATTGACGCCGATCCGATGTTCGTCGATCCGAACAACAACGACTTCCGCCTGCGGCCCGGCTCGCCCGCGATCGACGCCGGCACGATCGACCTGCCCGGCATCTGCCCACAGGTCGACCTCGCGCTGGCCGAGCGCGTCTTCGACGACCCGAACACGCCGAACACCGGCTTCGGCGCCCCAATCGACATCGGCCCGTTTGAGTTCGGCGCCCCGTTTCGCGGCGGACCCACGCCGTGCCTGGCCGACCTGACCGGCGACCAGCGCGTCGACCTGTCCGACCTCGCCCAACTCATCGCCAGCTACGCCCGCGACGCCGCCGGCGACCTCACCTGCGACGGCCAAACCGACCTCGCCGACCTGGCGGCACTCCTGTCGTTCTATGGGGCGGATTGCGAGTAGCGACGCGATCGGTTGGTTAGACGGCCGTCCGCCCTCCGGGCGGAGTACGAAAAAGGCCGTTACCAGGGGTCAAAGACCGCTGGCAAAGACCGTTGGCCCTTCGGGCCGGACGAGCGCCCGTTCGACAAGCGGGGGGACGGGCATGCCACGACTGATATTCGACAAACAAAAGCTCCGCGCCGTTTGGCGCGGAGCGTGAAACTGTCCGCCATCCGCCTGTTGCGCGAAGCTGCCCAGATAGGCGCGCCGTCCGCGCCTCGATCAGCTTGTCGCCACGCGCCGGATCGCGTGGCTACCGCCCGACGCGTCGCAACACAACTACGCGACGCGGACGAATGTCGTCTCGCGCTTCGCTCGTCGCGCGGACCACGCCGCCGCCACGCGTGAAGCCGCGGCTGATCGCCTGGGCCGGACGCGCCCCGCGCGAATCCGTCGCGCCGCCGACTTCCACGCCGCGCTCGCGACCGCCGACGCTCAGCGCCGTGCCGCGGCTGGCGGAAACGCCGTCGGGACCGATGCTGATGTTGAACGTCGTGCCGATGGCGCCGAGCGGCGTGGCGACGGCGTTGCTGATCGAAAGCGACACGCCGTTCTCATCGGCGCCGACCGCGACGCCGCGGGCCGTGCTGACGCGACCGCTGCGGGCGTCAGTGCGGGCGAAACCGACAT
>JAGQOO010000344.1 GCA_020427345.1 Phycisphaerales bacterium
ACTCAACGGCGGCTCCGGCGACTGGGAATCGACCGCGACGACCACTGGGAATCGCCCGCCGGCTTGCGCCTGACCTGCCGGAATTCCTGCACAAACTGCCTGCGATCCCGGCCCGCTTTTGGCTGACCTGCCCGGATTTCCGCCCACGACCCGCCCGTGCCTCCGCCTAGCCGCTCCTTTTCTCCAACAAATCCCGAAAGCGCCCCGTCCGGTTCCCGCTTCAAACCCATCGGCGGACCTGCCCGGGACGCGCCCGGGTATCGCCAAGCGTATTTCTCGGCCTCTGAGCATAAGGAGCCTGATAATTATGACGCGTATGAGACTCAAACACTGGCTGACGGGGGTGGGAGCCGGGCTCGCCATGCTCGGCCTGGCCAACCCGGCCAACGCCGGAGGAATGCCCGTCAGCGGCATGCCCGTCCCGGAACTGAACCAGTTCGACCAGATCATGACCAACTTCATGACGTCGAACAACATCACCGCCGGCGTGCTCGGCATCATGAAAGACGGCAAAATCGTCTATCAGCACGGGTTCGGCTGGCAGGACTCGGGACAATCCAAGCCGTTGCGGCACGACGCCATGCTGCGTATCGCCAGCTGCAGCAAGCCGATCACGGCCGCGGCGACGAAGCACCTGATTGCGGACGGATTCCTTGATCCGAACGACTTTGTGTTCAACCTCGGACAGCCGGGCGGCGGATTGCTGAACTATGCCGCGTGGCCTTCGCTGGGCGATGCGCGGTATCCGCAGATTCGCCTGTGGCACTTGTACGCCCACATGGGCGGCTGGGATCGCAACACGGCCGGCCCGCTCGACGCGAACGGCAATCCGACATCGCTCGACTGGACGTACTCGGAAGTGACGATCGCCAATGCCATGGGCGTCAGCAGCCCGCCGGGACGCGTGAACACGGCGCGTTTCATCATGGGCACGCCGTTGCAGGTTTCGCCGGGCACGTCGTATCGCTACTCGAACATCGGCTTCATGTTGCTCGGTCTGATCTCTGAACAGGTCACGGGCATGAACCACATCGACTACGCGAAGCAATCGGTATTCGCCCCGATGGAGTGGATGCCGCTGACCGAAGTGGTCCAGGGACGTACGTTCTCCGGCAATCAGAACCCGCGCGAGCCGTGGTATGACAGCACGGGAAACAACGTCGTCAACGTGTTCGATCCGAATGGCGACCCCGTGCCTACGGCTTATGGCGGCTGGCATCATGAAGCCCGCATCGCGCAGGGCGGCTTTGTTGTTTCAACGACGCCGTTGCTGCACCTGCTGGAGAATTACTACGTCAATGACGGCAACGGCGTCGCGCCGTGGGCCAGCTATGGCACGCCGACCAACGGCGTCCGCCGGACGCGGACGCACAACGGCTCGCTGCCGGAAGGCACGAACGCCCGCATCGTGCAGCGCTCCGATGGCGTCAACTATGTCGTGCTGTTCAACAAGAAGGGCAACGACGTCAACAGCGCCGACCCCAACAACCCGGACAGCTACAACGTCGCGATCAAAACCCTGATCGACGCGGCGATCGACGGCGGTGGATTCACCTGGCCGACGCAGGGTATCGACGGCACGTGGGCGGATGTCGCCGAGAGCGGCGGCGAAGGGTCGTATGAAGAGCCGTGGGGCGATGTCGACGACGCGCTCGCCGCGCAGCCGTCCGAAGGCACGCTCAACTTCAGGCCGGGCACGAGCGACTGGACCGGCGTCATCAATCAGAGAGTGCGGCTGCGTTCGCCGCAGGGCAGCATGAGACTCGGGCTTCCGTAACCGGCATTGACCTGAACACGGGCATTATCCAAACAAGGAGATTTTGAGATGAAACGTAACTGGATGTTGGCGGCGGTCGTCTGCCTGGCTTCGGCCGTGACCGCTTCGGCGTATGAGATCAACTGGAGCACGCCGGACGCCGGCGGCGTGAGCAGCAGAATCGGGTATGAGCTGCACGGCGCGATCGGACAGTCGGACGCGGGCACGCTGAGCGCGGCCGGATACACGCTGAACGGAGGTTTCATCACGACGAACGCCGCCGCGAGCGTTCAACCGCCCTGTGCCGGCGATACGAACGGGGACGACATGGTCGACCTGTCGGACCTGGCGCTGCTGCTGAGCGTTTTCGGAAGCTGCGAGGGCGATATGCAATACGTGCCCGCGGCGGATTTCGACAACACGGGATGTGTCGAACTGGGCGACTTGGCGCTGTTGCTGAGCGTGTTCGGGGCGAATTGCCAGTAACCTTGGAGGCAAGGCCAATAAGACAAGGGCGCCGGTCATGCGACCGGCGCCCTTTTTTCTGCGCGGGCCGTCAGTGTTTCACATAGAAACTCCCGCTGATCGTCGTCAGGGTTGCGCCGAGGCTGTCGACGCCGGTGGCGGCT
>JAGQOO010000345.1 GCA_020427345.1 Phycisphaerales bacterium
TCGAGACAAAAGACCGCTTCGCAACCGTGTACGGGCGCATCGAGGTCTCCGCCAAACTACCCGGGACACAGGGCATCTGGCCGGCGCACTGGATGCTGCCCGACTCGCGCGAGTGGCCGCCTGAAATCGACATCATGGAGCTGCTAGGCCACCAACCCACACGCGTGCACATGACGCACCACTGGGGCGTCTGGCCGAATGTGCAGAGCCATACGGGTTCATTTGACGGCTCTGATTTCACTGCCGGCTTTCACGAGTTCGCGATCGAATGGTCCCCTGACCGGATCGATTGGTTCGTCGACGGCGCCCTGCGCTTCAGCAGCACAAACACGATTCCAACGGAACCTTTTTATGTGATCCTCAACACCGCGGTGGGCGGCGACTGGCCGGGCGCGCCGAACGGCTCCACGGTCTTTCCGCAACTGCATGAGATTGACTACGTGCGGGTTTACGTTCCCGCCGACCCCGGTCCTGCACTGCAGGACATTGTGGACACAACCGCGACCGGCGCAACGACCGACGGCGTAATCGACGCCGCCGAGTACGCAGGAGGCGCCAACGGCATCAACAACGGCTTGCTTGATCGCATCGGCGCCAACTCCACCATGCGCGTCGATTCGGACGCCCAAGGCGAATTGCAGTTCTCGTTCGACAGCGCCACGGCATGGTCAAATGACGCCTTCGCGACCGTGATTTACATCGACGCGATCGAGGGCCAGGGCTTCGCTTCTACCTACTCGCTCAATGACACGTCCGCCGCGCCACAGCGCGCCGCTTCGGGCAAAGGCAATAGCGGCCAACGATCCGACCTCTACTTCGCGCCTGGCTTTCGGGCCGACTTCGCGCTGGTCCTGCAATATGGCGCAGCCCGGCTGTTCGCGCTCGGCGAGGATGCGCACACGCTCCTGAACGGCGCCGATCTTGGCGCCCCGACGGATCTGCTGGGCGGCGACGACATGCGCTATGTCGTGGACGACGGCTCAACGGGCGGCCGCGTGCGCGAAGTCTCCTTGCTCCTGACCCAACTGGGCTTGCAGCCGGGAGACGCGTTCCGATTCGTGGCGACCGTGACGCACGTGCACAACGCGTTCCGCGCGAACGAGTTCGTCGGCGTCGCGCCGGGCAACGATTTTGACGCCGGCAATCCCGGCGCATCGACGGTCGTGCTGAAGCCGGGCGACTTTCTACGGTTCACCAGCGTCGACGCGTGCGTCGGCGACATCGACGGAAGCGGCAGCGTGGATCTGGCCGATCTTGCCGGCCTGCTGGCGGCGTTCGGCGCGACGCAGGGCGGACCGGGTTATGTCGCCGCGGCCGACCTGAACAACGATGGTTCGATCGACCTATCAGACCTCGCGGGAATGCTCGCGGTCTTTGGGGATAGTTGCTCATAACAACGAGACGCAGGCGCGTCGGAATTTCAGTGGACTCCAGTAGTCCGGAGGGAGAGAAGCAAGATGCTGAAGACTACGTTCGCGCGATGCGCGCTGGCCGCCGCCGCGCTGTTCGCAGGCGTTTCGAAAGCGCAAATCATCGATGAGGACTTCGACTCCGTTACCGAAACCGGTGGCGGCGCCGTGCTGATCGGCTCCGGCTTCAACGCGGTTGATAGCTGGGACGACGGAATCGCGTTTGATCGCGCGTTTGCCGGCACGTTTGGAAACTTCAACACGGCCGGAATCAACGCGCGCGGCGTTGCGACCGGCGGCGTGGCCGGCTCCGGGGCTGGTCTGATCGAGATCACCGGCGGCGCCTTTGACATTCTGAATATCTCGTTTGCCGGCGTTTCGGGAACCGGCGGTGGCGTGTTCCTCGCGGGCGATCCGAATGCGCCGGACACATTCGGCTTCACGACGAACTGGGATACAGGCGTTGGCGCCGAAGGCGCGTTCGGCGGCACGTTCGGCGGCGCGACGCTGCTCGGATCAATGTCCGCGCAGGGCGTCGTTGGAGGCGGCATGAGCGGCGACGGCGCCGCTTCGCTCGACGTTGACGATGTCGACATCTCGAGCGGCAACTGGTTCGCCGGCCTGCAATTCACTATCGGCGCGTTCCCCGGCGCCAATCCCCTGCTGAATCCGGGCTTCGACGACGGCGGCGGCTCGCTCGCATCGTGGAGCACGTTTGGAAACGCCTACGCCGTCAATGACACAAGCACACCCGCGCTGACCGGCACACATGTGCTCAAGATGTTCGGCACATTCACCGGCAGCTTCGGCGTTTCCGGCGCATTTCAAGATCTGAACGCGTCGGCCGGGCAGGAGTGGACGATCGACTGCTTCTCAGCCCACGACGCCGACGACAGCATCACCGGATCGATGAACTCGATCGTCATGAAGATTGAGTTCTATGACGGCGGCGCGGGACT
>JAGQOO010000346.1 GCA_020427345.1 Phycisphaerales bacterium
CGAGGAGAGGCTGAGGTCGCACGGGCTCGAGCACGACATGAACTGGACCCCCGCCGCGATCACCGCATTCGCCCGCGACCAGATCACCATCGTCGTCGACAACATCGTCACCAACGCCATCGAAGCCATGCCGAACGGCGGCAAGCTGCGCGTGTCATTCCGCCAGGAAGACGATGTCGCCCGGCTGACGATCACGGACAGCGGCCCGGGCATTCCGCTGGGCGAGATGGACCACCTGTTTGAGCCGTTCTTTACGACCAAAGGCGACACGCCCGACGGCGACACGCGTCACACCGGCATGGGTCTGGCCGTGGCGCACGGGCTCGTCCACGAAATGCACGGCTCGATCACGGCGATGAACGCGCCGGGCGGTGGGTTGCGCGTGGAGATTATCTGGCCGGTGGGCGGCGCCGGACGGAGTTGCAGCTAGTTTCACTTCCAAGAGCGGTCAGATACCGTCCCCAAAGCAGAACCCGCTGATCGGGTCGACAAACTGCCGGACGAGTGTGTCCGTCAGCGAGTACGTCCGCATCGAAAGCAGCGGCGGGGAATAAACATGCATCGTGACGAGGTCTTCGCCGGGGCCCTGCAGGTTTGAGACCTGGTGCAGGTCGGAGTCCTGTGAGCCGCACACGCCGCCGGTCGGCAGATCGCGCGTTTCTGTTGGATACACATATCCGGCCGCGTTGCGCTCGAACACAGTCTCGGTACAGATGCCCTTCAGCACGCGCACGCCGCATGTGGACTGCGCGTGATCGTGGATCGGGCTGCGTTGCCCGGGCAGCCAGCACAAAATCAGCGCGTGATAGCCGGGGCCCGCGTGCAGCAGATTGCGCCGATAGCGTTCGGGATCGAAGCGCGCGACGTGAGCGACGTCATCAAAGCTGAAGTCGAGCGTCTGCAGGCGCGCCTTCACGACATCCAGTGGCACGCGACCCTGGTACGCGTCGAGTTTCGCGAAGAACTCCGCCAGCGCTCCACACAGTGGTTTGACAGCCATTACACGCCCCTTCGAATTCGAGACTTGATCCCTCTATCCTACCAATCGGCGGCGCCTGTGACGACCCTTATGTCTGCCTGCCGAGGATCGAAAGGGCGCGCATCGGCGATTCGCCGGTTTCATCGTGCTTGAGATACGCGAAAATGTCTGTCCCCGCCTCTGTTTGCGCGCTGATCCAACTGCTCCACTCGGCGAGATCATCGTCCGAATAATCGTCGCGACGCAGGCGCAGGTACGCCCATTCTGCGGTCAGTTCGCGCGGCGTGGCGAGTTTGCCGTCCTCGGACAAGACCAGCGCGACGCTGAATTCGCGCAGAATCTCGTACACGGCGTCATCAAACCAGCTCTTGTTTCGAAACTCGATAGCGTGCCGAACTGCGCGGGGCAGTGTCGTGCAGAAGGCGCGCAACACATCGTCATCGCGCTTCAGGTTCGGTGGGCACTGATACAGTATTGGGCCCATCTTGTCGCCGAGCGCGGCGCAGCGTTCTGCGAAATCGCGAACGGTATCGCCGACGTCCTTCAACCGGCTGATGTGCGTGATGCGCTGGTTGGCCTTGATCGCGAAGCGGAATTCGTCCGGAACCTGATCACGCCATCCCTCCATCGCCGACGCGGATGGAAAGCGGTAGAAGCTATTGTTGATCTCAACTGTCGAGAGCCGTTCGGAGTAGTAACGCAGAAAATCGGCTTGCTTCGTCTTTTCGGGATAAAACGCCGGCTTCCATTCCGGATAGGCGTAGCCCGAAGTGCCAATAAACAGCTGGCCGCTCATGTGCTACTCCGTTTCTTCGGCGGCGATGAGATCCTCAAACGTCTCGCGTCGGCGAATCAGCTGCGCGTCGGCGGCGGTGACCATTACTTCCGCCGGTCGTGGGCGCGTGTTGTACTGACTCGACATGCTCATGCCATAAGCGCCGGCGGAAAACACGGCGAGTATGTCGCCCGCCGCGACTTCGGGCAGCATTCGATCGCGCGCCAGGAAATCGCCGGTTTCGCATACAGGACCGACAACGTCCGTCGGCGTCAGATCGTCCCTATCCGGGGGCGGCGCGAGAGTCGTTGGCGGGCGCTCGTCGCGCACCGGCCAGATGAAATGGTACGCGCCATACAGCGCTGGCCGGATCAGTTCCGTCATGGCCGCATCGACAATCACGAAACGCCGCGTCGGAGTGTGCTTAACGCGAATCACACGCGTCAACAGAACGCCGCTGTTCGCCGCGATTGCGCGGCCGGGCTCCAGCACGATTCGCAGGCCGGATTTGCGCAGTAGGTCGTTGACACGCGCGGCATACGCGGTCGGTTCGGGCGTCGGGTCGCCTGTGTACGACGCCGCGTACCCGCCGCCGATGTCGAGCGTGTCGATT
>JAGQOO010000347.1 GCA_020427345.1 Phycisphaerales bacterium
TGACAACGGCGGGAATTGGAGCGTTGTGGAGATTGTCGGGCCGGACGGCTTCGACACGCAGCCCGGCTGGTCCTACCACGAGTGCGCGGTGGAGAGCCTGATACCGCTGACTGCGGAAACGCGCGTGCGCTTTGTCGCGAGCGACTTCGGGGCGGATTCAATCGTCGACGCGGCGATCGACGATTTTCGCGTTCGCGCATTTGCGTGTGATGGCGCTCTGTGCCGGGGAGATATCACGGGCGATCGATTCGTGGACCTTGAAGACCTCGCCGCGATGGTCGCCGGATATGGGCATTGCGCGCCGGATCCGGAGTTTCGCTCCAACGGCGACTTCGATGGCGACGGTTGCTTCACGCTGACCGATTTGACCGGGCTGCTCGGACGCTGGGCGATGTTCTGCCCCTAGCACCCTGCGCGGCCCATGCCGCAAACCGCTAAGCAGTGACCCCCTCCGTCCACGCGCGGCTCAAGGCGACGATCAGCGCGCCGCTCGCCGCCAATCCCACCGCCAACGCCTTGCGCAACGTCATCGGCTCGCGCAACAGGAGCGTCGCCAGCACAAGCGAGAACGCGGTCGATGACTGATTCAACACGGCGGCGATTGTCGGCGTCGTGTACTTGTAGCCGCCCAGCCAGCAGATAAACGCCAGATACGTTCCGAGAAACGCTGCGGGCGCCATGTAGCGCCAGTTTGCCGAGGGCCGCAGCACGACGGGAATGTCCTTGCGCCGCGAAGGAACCAGCAACGCCAGAATCCAGAGCGGCGCCGTACCGGCGGCCATTCGGATCGTCGCCGCCCACAGCAAAGGGACGCGTTCGAGCGCGGGCTTCGCGTAAACGATTCCGAACGCCATCGTGCCCATCGCCGCCAATCCGCACACAATTCCGAGCACGATCTGGCGCGTGGTTCGCCCCGCCGGCGGCGCGTGGCCCGACGCCGCAAGCACGCCCGATACGACGAGTACAGCTCCGAAAACGCCGAACGCGGACGGCCTCTCGCCCAACAACAACACCGACATCAGGAGCACGAACGGTGTGTACGCGCATTCGGTGATCGAAAGCAACCCGACGCCTAGCAGATCAAGACCGTAGAAGAAGAGCACATCCGCTATCGCGATTCCGAGAAAGCCGCTGAGGCACAGAATGCCGAGATCGGTCGTCGAAATGTCATGCCAGTCATGGATCAGCCCCGGGACGAGCAGGATCGTGGGCACAAACAGCAGCATCGAGAGGGTGTTCTTGAACAGGTTCAGTGCCAGCGGCGATGCGAGTTGGCCGCTGAGCTTGAACAGAATGACGGCGAACGCCCAGGAAATCGCCGCCGCGAGGCTGAGCGCCTCCCCAATCAACGGGATGCGAGAAATGTCGATCATACGCCCGTCGCCCGCGTGCGCAGGCAGGCGCCGGACAGACCTCTTTGTTGAATGCGCCGGCGCGCTTTCGATAACCGTGGGATCATCCGCCCATTATGCTCAGACTCGGCAAAAAAGGGCAGTTTGCGAGGCCGCGATTCGAGCCACGCTATTGAAATGGCGCGATCAAAACTGTATCTTGCTGGCCTCGATCCGAACGTAGGGACTCAGGGAAGGAAGCGGCTTCGAGACCTTCTTTACAGAACCTTAATAATTGCTGAACCACAAAGCAATCGGCCGCCCATAAAGTCGTCTCCGGCGGGGCGCCGTTTTGAATCCAACATTGTGAACTTGCCCGGGCGCCCGGTTAGTCCGTGCGCAAACGTGTGTTACCGATCCCTCAAGACGAGGGTTACGGCTTTTCTGAGTAACTCAGGAGGAAGAGAGAATGCGGAATCGTTTTCTGGTCGCCGTCGTCGGCTGTCTGAGCGTCTTTGCCGCGCCGAGCTTTGCGGCGGATTGCAATGACGCCTGCGAAACGACCAATCAGGCGGGTCGCACGTTCGAGACTTTCACCGCGATCACCGTGTATGGCCCGAACAATGTCACCGCTCCGACCGTCCGCCAGTGGGTGCCGGTCATGCTGGTTGACACCGCCGGCAACCAGTTCAACCAGGCCGCCGTCAACATCGTCAACGGCCGCATCCTCGGCGCGACCACGATCTTCACGCCGATCAGCGCCCTGCTGACGTTCGGCACCGCCGACGAACTCGACATGGCCGGCGGTTATACGAGCAACAACGCGCTGGTTTTTGAAACCACCACCGCCAGTAACACCGTCGGCAATCTGCTCACCGACGGCACTGTCGTGTATCGCGCCAACTTCGCCGGCGCCACGCAGAACAACATCGAATTCGTCGAAACCGCGCCCAACGCGCAGACCGCCATCCCCGAGCCGACCAGCGGCACGAAGGTCCTCGCCGGCGCCGGGCTCGACGGCGCGGCG
>JAGQOO010000348.1 GCA_020427345.1 Phycisphaerales bacterium
CCGCCTCGCGGCGACCGCCGACTTCGAACTCGACTGCGGCCCGACGCACGTCCGCGTCACGCTGCGCGGCGAGGACGTTACCGAGGCGATTCGATCGATGCGGGTCAACGACCACACCCGCTACATCGCAAATTCGCCCGGCGTCCGCGAAATCCTCGTTCAGAAACAGCGCGAGATCGGCGATCGTCTGGGCTCGATGGTCACTGAGGGCCGCGACCAGGGCAGCGTCGCCTTCCCCCACGCCGCGCTGAAGTTCTTCCTCGTCGCCGACCTCGACACCCGCGCCGCAAGGCGGTTTCATGAGATTTCCGCCGACGGCGAGGACACGACGCTCGAAACCGTCAAGGCGAATCTGGCCACGCGCGACGCGTCGGATTCCGGTCGCTCGGTCGGGGCCTTGCGCGAGCCGCCCGACGCCGTCCGGATTGACACGACCAGGCTGACCATACCGCAGGTGGTCGACCTGCTGCTGACGCACATCGCCAAAGCCGGCGTGCCCGTGCCCGATCCGCGCGCCTCGGAAGCCGCCTCGTGAGAGCGGGCTATGCGGTGTGCCGCGCGCTGTGCCAGGCCACGACGATCTTCATGTTCCGCACGCGCCTGTTCGGCATGGAGAACGTGCCGAAAACCGGGCCGGTGTTGCTCGTCTGCAACCACCAGAGCTATCTCGATCCCGTTCTCGTCACGCACGCCCTGCCGCGTGAAGGCCACTACATGGCCCGCGACACGCTCTTTCGCGGCGGCCCGTTCGACCGCCTGATCCGCTACCTGAACGCATATCCCGTCCGCCGCGGCGAAGCGGACCTGACGGCGATGAAGGAAACGCTGCGTCGCTTGAAGAACGACGCGCTCGTGACCGTGTTTCCCGAAGCGACCCGCACACTCGACGGCTCGATCGCCCCGATGCGCCCGGGCGTCGTGCTGCTGGCAAAGAAGGCCAAGGCGCCGATCGTGCCGACGCTGATCTTGGGCGCATTCGAAGCCTGGCCGCGCCAGGCGAAACTTCCGCACCCAAAACCGATCCTGATCGCCTACGACCCGCCGATTCTCCCGGAACAGATGCGCGAGACGCCGGATGATGAGACGATCGCGACGGTACGCGATCGGCTGGAGGCGCTGCGAACGCGGTACGTGGGGCATCCGATGTTCGGGGCCCGGACACAGGGATAACGCGTCATGGCTGAAACCCCGCCGATCACGTTCGAATGCCGCCACCAGACGACTGTGTCGCTCGCGGAAATCGTCGACAACATCCTCGTCCTCGAAAACTGGACAACATTCACCGGCTGGGGGCCGTTGCCCGGAATCCGCGCCGCCACGTTTGACAGCCGCACGCCGGAACTCGTCGGCACGAAGTTCCGCGTTGTCTCGACCAACGGCGATCAGCACACGGAAACAATCACGCGCTGGGAGCCCGGCCGGCTGCTCGAAACCCGCATGGCCGATTTCCCGCGCTCGCTGCGCTGGATGGCGACGCACTTCATCGAACGCTGGATAACGGAGGGCGACCTCGCGCGCGACGGACATCACACCGTCGTGCGGCAATTCGAAATGTTCCCGACGAGCGGCATGACGCGCCCGCTGCTGCGGATGATCGGTTTCATGATGCGCCAGGCCGTCAATCGCCACTCGACCGCCGTGCTGCCGGCGCCGGCTTGAGCGTCTGCGCCGCAAGCACCGCCGTCCGTCGCGAGTCGGTTATGGGCTTGTAATGGAGTAACGATGTGCCACCTCCGAATAGAAACGACCCCCGAAATCCGAGTCGGCGGCCTTTCCGTCTGGATTCGCCGCCGACAGTTCCCGGGCGCTACCGAATACTACGATGCCAACTGGCTGATCGTGGATATCGCATGCGAAGTGAGTGGCGCCGTTGTTCGATTGGATAATGAGCCTTGCCTGATGACCACCGAGTTAGCCGGGTGGCGGGATCGTTGCGCCGATTTGCTGGCAGGCGCGACGACCATCGCCGAGCTGCCCGCAATGGAGCCATATCTCAGCGTTGTGATTGAGCGACGGGGCACTGGTGACGCCAAGACAACAGCGAGTCGACCCTGGCGCGTCGGCATCTGGGCCAAGGTCCGAGTCTCCAGCGACAACGTCACCCAGTTTCATGAATTCCAGTTTCCGCTCGACGAATCAGATGTGGAGCGAGTGACCAACGAACTCTCGGCGGCGCTTGACCGTTATCCCGTGCATGGGGCGCCGCCGCGGCGTGAGTGATCTTCTGTCATCCACGACCAGTACCATGACCGCACAATGACCCTCGAAGGCGCCCAACTCCTCGACGATCTCACCGCCGGCCGCGTCTTCGACCTCAAGATGGTCCTCAACGACCTGGGTGGCGT
>JAGQOO010000349.1 GCA_020427345.1 Phycisphaerales bacterium
CCGGTCGTTTCGCCCAAGATGAACATGAAGGCCTCCCAACGCCCTACCGACGAACCATCGGGTTGATTTTCGAGCGGGGGGTCGCGGCTACCGGCACGGCGGCCGCGACGCACTTGCGAGGGCCACGCAGGGCGGCGGAGCGGCCGCCCGCGCGGCGCCCGTTTGCCGGGCCGTGGGCATCGGATTCCGGCTGCCCGACTCGCAACGTATTCAACACTTGAATCAACCCAAGCTCGATTCGATTCGTCGAATCGGACCATGTTGGCGACGGACGACGGCGGCCTTCCGCCGCGCGCCCCGAGCGACACCAAAATACCCCCGCGTCCGTAGAGGCGCGAGGTCGGAAGCAGGAGGTAGCGGGATGGTGATGACGCTGGATTTGACGCCGCGCCAGGCGTCGCGAGTCGTACGCCAAGCCTTGGCGACCGGAGCCACACTCGATCTGGAACCGCGCAGCGGACCGGAGCGAACGATCCCGGCGCGTTTCATCAAGGAAGAAAACAACCTGCTGATCGTCGAACCCACGCAGACGCCGGGAACGCCGCTGATCGAACTCGTCGGCAGTTTTTGCGACATCCGCGTTCGGATGTCAGAGCAACTCTACCTGTTTACGACGTGTGTGCTGGATCTCGATGAGGCGCACTCGCCACCGACGCTGATGCTGGCGATTCCCGACAGTATTCAGGTCGCGAATCGACGCCGTTTCGAGCGGCATAACTTCCCCGTGACCGCGCAAGTGCGCTTGTGGACGGAGGGGGCACAAACGCACTCGGTCGCCATGCTGACGGACGTGAGCGCGCTGGGCCTCGGCATCGAAGCCCCGGGGACGGACCTCGATGACGCGCTGCTGCTGGGCGACGTCATTCGCGCATCGTTCGAATTGCCCGGCTGCGATGAGACGTTCGAACTGCCCGCGCTGGTCTGCTCAAAAGAGCTGGCCCGTGATCGGCAGATGACGGTGCTGGGCCTTGAGTTTCACCTTGAAGCGAACGACAGCGTCGGGCGCTACACGCTCGAACGCCTGCGCGTCGCGCTGGGCAAAGTCACTTCGCAGGACACGGAGACGGACGGTTCGCTATGAGACCACGACGCATTCTGACCGCGCGCGAAGCGACGGAAATACTGGATCGGGCCGTGCAGGAGCACGCCCTCGCCGTCATGTCCGTGCAACAGGGCAATGACTGGCACACCTTCAAATGCCGCTTCCTCGAGCGCGATCCGGATCGCCGCTTTGTGGTCCTTGACCACGAAGGCGCCGACGGGACGGCTCCGCCCGAACTGGAGATCGGCGCTTATGTCGGCATCAGCTTCCGCCATAAAAGCCGCAAGGTGATGTTCGCGTCGGCGGTCGAGGCCAAGGGCCGCTTCATGGTCGACGAACAGCGCAGCATTCCCGCGATTCGCTATCGCTGGCCCGAAACGCTCACCGAACTCCAGCGCCGCGCGTATTACCGCACGCCAACGCCGCGCGATGTCGAAGTGACGGCGAATCTGTGGCTTGGCGGGCAAGCCGCGCGCGACGGCGCGCAGCAGCGGGCAATGTCGGTCTTCGGCGGCCGACTGGCGGACCTGTCGTGTGGCGGCTGCCTTGTCCGTCTCGATCAGGCGACGCCGCCGGAATGGGGAATGGACGACACCATCGGGTTGGAACTTCACCTCCCGGACGGTCGCGAGCCGCTCGTGTTGGACGCGTACTTTCGCGGCATGCGCGCCGATGATGATGACCAGATGGGCGCGGCTGTGCAGTTCGTCGGCCTGGAACTCGCAAAGGACGGCCGCAACAAGCTACAGCGCCTGGCTAGACAGGTGCAGGCGTTTCACCGCCAGCATATGGCGTCAGGCTTCAAGTCACGCGGATCAGGCCAGCGCCTGAGTTTCGAGTAATCGTCGCGGTTCGCAGGGTGTCGCAGCCCACGATTGTCGGCTCTGGGCGCCCGATGCGAGTCGTCATCCCCGGCGCAAGCGGGACCGTCGCGCGTTCGTCATCCCCGCTTGCAAGCGGGGATCCATTTCCCTGAGCATTGGATTCCCGCTGTGCGCGGGAATGACAGCGATTACGGCTCCCCGCAGGGCGCGGTGGCGAGGACGGCGGCGAGGTCGGCGAGGTTGATCTGGCCGTCTTCGTTGTCGTCGAGGTCGTGTGGGAAATCGGGGTCGCTTGTGTCGTCAGCGCCGTAGTGCGCTAGCAGCGCGCCGACGCGGCGCAGGCAGAAATCGGGGACGATCTGCCAGATGCTGTCCCAATAGCAGATCAGAATCTCGCCATCGGCGGTGACGCCGAAGCCATA
>JAGQOO010000034.1 GCA_020427345.1 Phycisphaerales bacterium
CGGGGAGGTTTGATCCGACAAGCCGATCCGCTGGCCGGGATCGATTTTGGTCAGGTTCTCTCGTGGTCTGTGATGATTTCGGGGTATGTTCGCGGCTCAACCTGGGCGACAACCAGACCGACCTGGCGCTCAGCCGTCTCTATTTCCGCGGCCGCGCCCTCGATCTCCACAAACTTCCCGACCCGGCCCAGATCATCCAGACCGATGGCGACCCTTCCGAGCCCCCAATACTCTCGTCGTTTTTTATAGGACATTAGTTGTGTGAGCGCGAGTTGCTCCAGGATGGCCGATGCTGTCGCGCCGTCGGACACCGTGATTTCCCATTCATCCCGCGTCTTGAACGCGCCCGCCAACTCTCGCGGCCCCTTGAAAGTGAGCGTGGCCGTAACTTTCCCTGTATCGAGGTCCCGCTCCGCGCGCAGGCGCAGGCCGCTGTCGCGCGCAAGCAGTGCCCGATCCGGCGTATCGAAGAGTGTGTTTTGCTCTTCCACGCGTCGAAGTCGTTTCGCGCCCAGCGCGCAAAGGCGCGCCCGGATGGCGTCCAGATCATCCACTCGATATTTTCGCTCGGTCTCGGTCGCCATCGCAGACTCGTTGACAGGTAACGACAGGCTGCCCATGCTAACCGCGTTCTGGAAACCCTACGACCGGAAGCGGGGCGTGAATGTGGCGTAGCGCGCGTATCCTGGCAATCCCGGCCGCTCTTGGCGCCGCAGCCGTCGGCGCGGCGCAGTCATCGCCGACCGAGAATTTTCTCCGCCAGCAGCGGCTGATCAACGACCAATTGACAGAGCAGCGCCAGAACATGGCGCCGGCCGAAGCCCTCGTCGATTGGCAGTGGGGCGGCTGGATCGAGTATTACGTGTTTCACTTCGATGATGGCGTCCAGTCGTCGCGGCTGTATCAGCGCCCCGGCTTGGCCGTCTGGTCAAAGCTGTCGATTGACGACGGCGCACATGAGTTCTTTGTTCGCATTCGAGAGAACTACGATCGCTTCAAGCATGGGGATCAATACGATCGGCGCGTGGATTGGGACGGCCCGAAGTTCGACCGCGCGTGGTATGAGATCAACCTTGCGAAGGCCCTGAAGCTTGACGCGGACCCATTGGACGCGAAGTTTCGTGTCGGGCGCCAGGCGGTTTTGTTCGGCGCCGGCTACGCGCTGGATCTGCCGCTGGATGCCGTAACGATGGACCTTCACTTCGGTGATTGGCGCATCAACGGCCTGCTGGGTCGCACCATCCCGAGCCTGCCGAATATCGATCGCAGCGCGCCCGTTCAGGATCACAGCTATCGGCAGATGTACGGCGGGCAGCTGACGTACGAGGGTTTCAACCGGCATCGGCCATTTGTTTACGCCTTGTGGAACAACGACAAAACCGATGAGCGACCACAGACGCCGTTCCAGAATTACTCCTACGACACGCGCTACTTTGGCGCCGGATCGCAGGGAGAAATCGCCAAGAACCTGACCTACTGGGCCGAGGCGGTGTATGAGGGCGGCCGCAGCTATGGCACGCGACGATATGCGGCACAGAGCACGGTCGACGCATACGGCTGGGACCTCGGCTTGGAATACCGTTTCGAGGGCCCCGCCGAAGCGCGGCTCAGCGGCGAATACATGTTCGCCAGCGGAGACGGGGACCGGCTTTTCTCGCCGACGAATTCCGGCTCGAATCGATTCGGCAAGGACACAAGCTTCAACGGGTTCGGCTATCGCGATACCGGAATCTCGGCATCGCCGGCGCTCAGCAACGTGCATATCTGGCGGCTGGGCGGCGCCGCCCGTCCGCTACACGAGGTTGAGTGGCTGCGCGATCTCGAAGTCGGCGCGAACACGTTCCTGTATTACAAGCACCACCACCGCGCGGCGATCAGCGACTCGACGGCGGACATGTTCAACGGCTATGTCGGCTGGGAATTCGACACGTTTCTGAACTGGCGCATCGCATCCGACCTGTCCTGGACCGTTCGCTACGGCGCGTTCTTCCCGGGGAAGGCGTTCAGCGATCGAGAGACGCGGCATTTCGTTCTGACGGGTGTGACATGGAGCTTCTAGCCGGGACGAACATGAATCCGCGATACGCGCTATGGGTCAGTCTCGCCGCGTTGACCATGCTTGCCGGCTGCGCTTCCGCGCTTCCGCGCGACAGTCGCCCGGTCCCGACTGGCGGCAACGCGGAGTTGATGTCACATATCGCGGATTCGCCGTATGTCACCTCGGAAGCCGGCTATCGAGCCGCGCGGATCGTGTGGCGCGGGGCGCCATTTGAAGGCGACTACGCCGCGCTATCCGCTGAGTTGGAACAGGGCGGGCTGATTGGAGACTGGGACCTCGGCGCGACGGATTACCTGCGGCGTTACCAAGTCGGGCAGATGCTGTGCGTCGCGGCGGGTATCAAGACCGGCGTGAACTGGAATATGACCGGATTCGGGCGATATGGCTATCGCGAACTCGTGTTTCACGAGATCGCCGAACCGCGCGGGGATTACGGGCTCATCCCGGGCGGCGAATTCGCCGGAATTCTGCGGCGCCTGGACGACTGGACCGCGCGCCGCGATGGCACGCGCGTGGAGCTTGGTCCGGAGAAGCGCTGAACTTGCTCTACGTGCCCGCCTGGAATTCGTCGCGCGAAAGAAACCAGAAGATGAATGTGCACAGCGCGGCGAGCAACACTGCCGAGTTCAGGAAGAACCCCATCCAACTCAATTTCGGCGTCGTATTGCGCCGTTGCCCGGCACTATTGAAGCCCGCGAGTGCGCCGAAGAAGGCAATCGCGAGCGAAACCGCGCCGGCCCCGATGATCAGGAATTTGCGCTTCGAGTCGGCACTGTACTCGATCTTCATGCTTTCGAAATTAAACCGAGTCATGATGAGGAAAACGAGTGCCAGCAATGCGGCCCCCGCGATCGCGCTAAAAACCACGCTGAGTTTGGCTTGCGATTCGTATGAGCTGAGACCCTTCGACAAAGGATAACTCCAATTACTCAAAACTAGCTAAGCTGCGTCACCCAAGAGAGGCGATATGCTCTCCCCCCGGGTGAGCCGTACTCCGTGACGCTTCGACTTGCGGAATTCGCCTATGAATCTAACGCGCTCCACCAACAGCGTCCAATCTCGCCCAATGCGGCTGGTTGTCCTGATTTCCGGCGCCGGAACGACACTCGCCAATCTCATCGACCGCATCCGCGATGGGCGATTAGTCGGAGTACGGATCGACGGGGTCATCAGTTCTCGCGCCGCGGTCGCGGGAGTTGAGCTGGCCCGCACGGCGGGAATTCCCGTAACTGTCATTCGGCCAAAGGATTATGCGACTTCGGCTCAGTGGTCGAGCGCCGTGACGGCTTGTCTTGACGAAATCGCTCCCGATGTGGTGGTGATGGCTGGTTTTCTGGCGAGATGGGACTTGCCCGGCCGCTATCAGCGCCGCACGCTGAACATTCACCCTGCCCTCCTGCCAGACTTCGGCGGGGCCGGCATGTATGGGCGTAGGGTTCACGAGGCGGTGTTGCGGGCCGGGGCGCCGGAGAGCGGGTGCACGGTGCACCTTGTCGATGAGATTTATGATCACGGCCCAATTGTCGCGCAGGCGCGCACGGCCGTGACGCCTGATGACACATCGGAGTCGTTGGCCGCGCGCGTTCAGGCGCTGGAGCGCGACCTGTATCCGTCAGTACTGCAGCGCATCGCCGATGAAGGGGTCGCGTGGCTGGACCGCAAATTCGAAACCCGGACCTGATTCGTCGCCAGGCCACACGCCTGCTAGCCGGGCTGATCGGCGCGGGGGTGACGATTGTCGTCGCGCTCATCACGGCGGCGGGCTGGGTCGAGCCGCTTGAGCGCCCGGCGATGGACCTGCGGTTCAGATGGGCCAACTCCATAACACCTAGTCCGGATATCACGCTGGTTGAAGTCAGTGACGCCGACCTTGCGCTGGTAGGACGTTGGCCGTGGTCGCGCGACAAGCAGGCGGCGATCTACGAAGAGTTGAGCGCGCTTGAAGCGCGGGCGATCATCGCGGACATCGAGTACCTCGAACCGGAAACCATCGGCGTCCGCACAGAGACAATAACTGGAGAGCACCTCCTAACCGGCCCGGACGCCGCCCTGGCGGAGGCCATTCAGAACAGCGGTCGGGTTTATCTGGCCTTTCACTTCCCGGAAGTCGGGCTGGAAGAGACTACGGAATTCGGAGCGGTCGTTGACGCGATTCAGAAGGGCGATGACGCCGGCGCCGCGGCGCTCGCGCACGATCTCGAAGCGCGATATCGCGCCGCCGGCGGCGACACACGACTGGTGAGCGCGCGAGCGCGGTTGGTCGCCTTGTGGACCGAGAATCCACTACTGACCGCCGATGAAGCCGCGTCGGCGCTAAGCGTGGACACCGCCTTTGGGCGGGCGGTTCGGCAACGCTGCTGGCGCGCCGCGTTGAGACGACGTGTCGACCGCGCGTTGGCGGAAATCGGCAACCAAGGCGCTTCGATCACACTCGAGGACGCAAGCGCGCTGGCCAACGAGCTATATGAACAGATCACCGGCAGTGTTCCGCAGAATGAAACCGAACTTGGCGAGCAGTTGAGCCAGCTCGCGTTGCTGGCTGTGTCGCGCGCCGCGACAACCGAGAGGGCGACGATCGGCGGGGAGGCGCTTGGGTCTGTCAGCCTGGCGGCGAGCCAGATGGCGCCGACGAATGTGTCGCTCGCGCGGGCAGCGGCGGGGTGTGGCTTTGTGAACTTCACGCCAGACGCGGACGGCGTTGTGCGGCGCTTGTGGCTGACGGCGCGAATGGGCGCCGCGACCTACGCGCAGTTGGCGGCGCGCATTGCTACGGACGCGCTCGCGCTCGACTTCGGGACTGCGACGGTTCGTGATCAGACCGTGCATGTCAATGGCCGTGACGGCGAGTTGGAGATTCCACTCGGACGCGACGGCCGCGTTGTGATTCCGTGGGTGGATTCCGCCAACTGGGGCGAGTCTTTTCCGCGAGTGCTGAGTGGGGCGCTGTGGACCATCCACGATTGTCTGGACAAACAGCGCCGCAACACGTTGACGCTGCGTGGTTGGCTGCGGGACGCCCTTTCGGATCAGTATTTTGGCGCCAAAGACGATTATGCCGCGCTCGTGGATCAGTGGTTAACGACGCAAGCGGCCCGGCAAGACGCACAACTGGCGGGCGATGTCCCCGGCGCGATCGCGGCGGCGGACCGCGTGCGAACGCTCGACGCCGAGTTGAGTCGCGTGGAGTCAGAACGCCTGGAGCGATTGCGCGGCGCAGTCGAGGCGGCGCTGGCGAAGCCGGACGAGGTTGGCGGCGACGGGCTGGCCCGGATCATGGCCCTCGCGCCGATCGTCGAGGAAGCGGATCGCTTCATGAGCGCGAACGCGGCGCTTGAGGAGACGATCGACACATACCGTAATCGGCTGCGGCCGATGGTCGCTGACAAGCTCTGCCTGTTGGGCTATACCGCCGTATCGCTGGCGGATGCCACGCCGACGCCGACGAGCCCCCGGGCTCCGGGTGTGCTGGCGCACGCAAATCTGTTGAGCGGGTTGCTGACGCGGCAAATGGTCTCGGTCACGGGGCCGACGCTGGAACTTGTGCTGACGCTCGCATGCGGCGCCCTTGCGACGCTGATCAGCGCGGCGTCGCGGCGGACATTTCTGGCTGCGGTTGTGGTCGCATTGATGGCCGCAGCGTTCGCGCTCGTTGCGGGAGTGGTCTTTTACACTTCGCGGCACATGCTTCCGGTTGCCGGGCCATTGGTCGCGATTGGCGCCTCAGCGCTGGCCGTTTATGCGTATCGATATGTGTTTATTGAGCGTGAACGGCGGAAAGTGGCGACGGCGCTGAGCCAATATACGTCGCGCGAGATTGCGCGGCAGATTGCGGAGAATCCGGAGCTCGCGCGGCGCGCCGAACGGCGCGAGGTCACGGCGCTGTTTTCGGATCTGCGCGGGTTTACCAGTATCGCGGAGCGTATCGGCGCGGAAGAGACGCAGCGTATATTGAACCTCTGTTTAGGGCGCTTTACGGATCAGATCATCGACCGCGACGGAATGGTGAACAAGTTCATCGGCGACGGGATCTTTGCCTTTTGGAACCCGGTGATTTTCCCGCGGCCGAATCACGCGGCGCTGGCCTGTCAGGCGGCGCTGATGATGATTGAGGCGCTGGAGCAACTGCGATGTGAACGTCTCGCCGAACACGACGCGATCTTCGAGGAGATGGCGATGCGCATCGGCGTCGCAACCGGCGCCGCCATCGTTGGGCCGTGCGGTTCGGATCAGAAGTACGACTACACGTGCATCGGCGACTCGGTCAATGTCGCCGCGCGGTTGGAGTCCGCCAATAAATTCTTCGGAACGCATGTGCTGATCAATGGCGAGACGCGTGACGAGGCGGGCGCCGAGTTTGTCGTTCGTCCGCTGGGGGCGGTGCGGGTCAAAGGCAAGCGCGACGCCACGGCCGTGTTCGAACTGCTCGGGCGCGCAGGCGAAGTGGAGGAGGCTCGGGTTGCATACGCGGATCGGTTCGCGAAAGCGCTCGGGCTCTTTCAAGGGCGGGAATGGTCGCAGGCTTTTGAGGCGTTCGGAGCGTGTCAAATGGAGCGGCCGGACGATCTGGCGGTCGAGCAGTATCTGGAGGCGACGGCATACTTCCTGACGAACCCTCCGGGGGCTGACTGGGCAGGGGCGATCGAACTGACGGAAAAGTAGCGGCGTCACCCTGAAAGGCGCGTGACACCCTCAGAATTGACACCCCTTGGCGCGCGGACTAGTGTCCAAATGGGCGCCGGTCCATCGGACAATCAGGCCCCAAGGGTCGGCACGGAGGGTATTCCAATGATTCGCTCGCAACGACTCGCCGCCGCGTTTGCGCTCCTCGTGTCCGGCGTTGCGTTCGGTCAGGATCGCGGCGATGCGCAGCCCGTTGATCCGATTGAGTCAGCCGGTTTCTGGGTGCGTGTGACTGGCGACAGCGTAAATCTCCGCTACCGCCCGGACCTCAACGCGACGATTGTCGCCAAACTCAACAGCGGCATGGTGCTGCGCGCGATCAGTGAGGAGTATGGCTGGTACCGCGTCGAGCCGCCGCCGGGCGTCTATTCGTTGGCGCACGCCGACTTTATCGAGATGTCGGAAGATGGAAAGACCGGCACAGTGCGCGTCAATGAGAACTCGTCACTTCGCATCCGGGTAGGCAGCGAGGTTGTCGAACTGGCGCCGGAGCGTTGCGAGGTGCAGGCGCGGCTGCTGCGCGGAGACAAAGTCGAGGTCATCGGGCGCGACGGCATGTGGCTGCATATTCGACCGCCGCCTCATGTCTATTACGCGCTCTCGGGCGAGCATGCCGAGCGAATCTCCGACGACGCGGCCAAAGCGGCCCTGCGAGAGCAACCCGTGGCTGGCCCGGCTGAAAAACAGCGCGACGCCGATTCGGCGATCATGCGGCCGGCGGGAGACGCCGAGGTCGATGCTGTGACGCCGGACACCGCTGGTGTTGCGCCAAGCGCCTCAACGATTTCCACGGATGAGTCAGCGCCAGCCCGCCCGACATCCGGGCCAATCAACCTGAGCGGACCGTGGGGGCAAAAGCTCGTCGCGGTAGAAGCGCGAATCCAGGACCTCTCGCTGCAAACATTCGACCCCGTGGCCTGGAAGGCGGTCTTGAACGAACTGGCGCCGATCGCGGCACAAAACGACGACCCACCCATCGCGAGCCTCGCCGCCCAGTGGCATGCGACCGTCATTGATCGGCTGCGATCATCGCCGGCGGGGTTGAACGGAGTCGCCCTGGCGAACGACGCGACGGCGACCGCGGCGACCCGCCCGACCGTCGCAGTACCGGCCGCGGAGACGCCTCAGCTCAAGCCCGCTACCGGTTTGGCCGGAGCAGCGCTGTCCGTATTCACCGCCACCGGCGAGATCCGACTGAGTCTGGCGGCGCCGATCGGGCCATACGGCGTTCGTTACATCCTGATCGACCCGATGACCCGGGCTACAATGGGGTTTGTCGAGTTCAAGCCGGAGGCCCGCGTGAATCCGCAGGCGATTGAGGGGCAGTTTGTCGGGGTTGTGGGCGAGCGCCGTGCGCAGCCTGGCTTCGGGCGCGAACTGATCACGGCGACGGGCCTGACAGTTCTCCCGCGACCACAGACACCTCCGGCAAGGTATAATGGTACTTCGCCTAGTCGGCGATAAAACCAAACTCAGGAGCGATGGATGCCCGCTTCGTGGAAACTGCGATTGTTCAAGATCATCATCCCGGCCGGATGCCTGTTTGCGCTGGGTGAGTGCGGCCTGACGGACCAACAGCTGTCCAGCATCGTGCAGTCGGCGCTATCCACCGGGCTCAACTCGCTAGTCACAGTCGCGCTGGCAGGCGCCGCCGCCGCCGGCGGTTGATTCTGATTGATCGATGTGCGTCGACCTTAGCCCGCTATTCGGGGAGAGGGCGGTTCCGCGCCAATTACAAACTGACCACACTTTGAAGATTCACACCTGACGCGAAACGTCGTCAGCAGTTTCGGAATTCTATCTCGGCGTTCTCCATCTCGAGTCCGCGGGGCTCGCTTTGCGCGGTTCCCCAGGACTCGGTCTTAACAAGCGGCATCGAAAAAAAAAACGCGCCCATCGGACGAATCCGATTGACGCGCCATTTCCAGTCTCAGTGTGGGACTTAGTTGAAGACGTTGAGCCAAAAGCGGCTGATGGCCCAAAAAACGAATCCCACGATGATGCCGGCGACAATACCCGAGGTATCGATCATCTCACAACTCCTTTTGCGGCGATCAGAATCCCGGACCGCCGCCAGTTCGAGAAACTAGTTTCCGAAGAATCCGAAGATCCAACGGCCCAGGAAGACCAGAACCAGCAGCGCAATGATACCCGTGACAATACTGGTGACGTCCAACATGTTTTCTTGCTCCTGAAACTTTAGGTCGTTTCGACCGCGCCCCGCCCATTTCCGTAACGGCGGGAACCCACACCATCCGTCGGGATGATGCCGTATCCAAAGCTGTTCGCTCTGACAACTCGGGGGTGAAAACAGCCGCGTGACCGCGAAATCCCTGACTGCTCGAACCCCGAAGCGGCCAATTCTGCGCGCCTTATCACCGGCGTCAAGGGCTGGCGGAAAAATTTTCCAGTTTCTGATTCTCGTGAGGGCGCCGGTTATTTGCTTTGGGCGGGCTTCGTCTCGACAAACAAGTGCTTTGAAAACTCCGAGTCACCCGCAAAATCCAGCGGCAGTGGACACGGCTCCGCGCTTAGGAATCGCTGGCCCAGAGCCTGCCGGGCCACTTCCACCAGCCTTCGCCGGGATGTCCCGCGGTGGTTGGAAGACAACAGCACACGCCCCCTCGGCGCAAGCAAAGACGCCGCCAACTCAAGCAGTCGGCCGAGGTCAGACCGGATCGAAAACGCGCGTCCGCGATCCTTGGACCGCCCGAAAGTTGGCGGGTCAAGCACGATCAGGTCGTATTCATCGCCGCGGCGCGCCGCCCGGGCCAGGTAGGTCATCACGTCCTCCCGCAGGAAGCGATGCCCTTCGAGCGCGAGATTGTTCAGGGCGAGGTTTCGGCGGCCCCATTCAAGGTACTTGCGGGAAACGTCCACACTGACGACTGTCGCCGCCCCGCCGGCTGCCGCAAAAACAGAAAAGCCGCACGTGTAAGAAAACGCGTTGAGGACACGGGCGCCATTCGCGGCGGCGCGCACCTTGAGCCGCGTATCGCGATGCTCCAGAAACAGGCCGGTCGAATATCCATCGAATGGGTGAATCTCAAAAGGCAGCCCGTTTTCGGTGATCGTGATGATCGCCGGGGATGGCCTTCCGACCCAAGGCTGCGGATCAGTGTGCTCGGCTTCCAGGCGCGCGAGCGCAGCGCTGCGTTCTCGCGGAAATCGCTTTCGATAAACGGCTATGGCGCCGACGGCATTCATGGTGGCCGTGGCGATTTCACGCGCGAGATCGTCCGAACCGGCCCAGCGCTCCTCGAATATCTGGGCGATCAACACCGGCCCGAACCGCTCGATCACAAGGCCGTCAAAGCCGTCGGCGCGGTCGTGGACGAGGCGGACGGCGTCATGATTCGATATCAGCTCAGCGCGAGCTTGCAGAGCCGCAGAGAGCTTTGGTTGCCAGTGCGCGGATCCCGCCATTAGCGGGCATCGTACACGACGCCGGTCGGCGCCGATGCCGCCGGGCCGATACGGCGCGAACGGCTGACTGCTCGCGGCGGCTTGTTACGTAGCCGGAAGGAAACCGAGGATTGGGTCGACGTTGGTTGCCGGGTCGTTCAGGCATTCGACCAAGATCGCATAGTAAATGTTCCACCGCACGATCACATATGCGTAAACGGCCGCCAGGAGCCAGGCGCTGAGCTCCGCGACGCGCTCGCGACGGAAGGCGAGCAGGATAACGGAGCCGAAGGCGACAAGCGTCAGCTTGTATGCCGCCAACCCTTGGGGAGATCCGAGCACCTGTTTGGCGACGGGGTTGAGTTCAACGAAGTCGTAACGCTGCGATTCGACCATCGTGAAGTTGAGATCGAAGTAGTTGAATACCCACACGGCCATCAACGCCAGGACAACGCGACGATCGCGAAGCGGCCACCCCAACCACAGCACGGGTCGCTGCTCGATCGGCAGCATTGAAGAGTATGAAGAAGCGATGGACATTCTTTCACCAAACCTGAACGGGTTTTGATTGAATCGGTTCTCGCCTCCGGTTTCCTAAATCCCTCGTCGCGGCTTTTCATCTGACGCGACGGCGCCGAGATTGTATTAGTGGTTTGATGGAAAGGATTTACGTCGGCCGAGCGCCTCAGACAACCGCGCGCCCGACGCTAAAGACGGGGGCAATAACTCACCTCCCCCCGCCCGCGAAAATGTCGCGTTGGCCGATTATTGAGCGATCGGCGAAGTTTGTTCGCCGCTGGGTCGGGCCTTTGCCGTCGATTGCAGGATGCTCTCCGGCGAGTGCAGGCCCGGCGTCTCACCTCCCGACGCCTCAATCGAGCCATTTCCCAGCACACCGTGGAACAGGTCGTTCAACTCGCGGGCCGCCGGTTTGGCCGCCGCCCCCAATTCCCAGACGAGGCGGTCTTTCCCAGCCGCTTCCACGTACGCCATGCGATGGCAAAGCGCGGTTCGGGCGACCGCGAAGCCATATTTGAAGATCGCGGCGGCGGCGATGTGGGCGACGCGTGACCGCGGCTGAACCCGGTTCAGGACGGTGAAAACGCGGGGCTTCTCCGCCGGCCGGCCGATCCGAACGCGGTGAATCAGGCGGGCCATCTGGTAAGAGGCCTGAATGTCCAGCATGGACGGCGCCAGCGGCAGCAGCAGCGTGTCGGCCACCCCGGCGACCGCCGCTGATTCAGCAGAAACTGAGGCCGCGCTGTCAATCACGACTGCGTCGTACATCATCGCCAGTCGCGGGGCGCGATCGAGGATATCGGCGGCGGTTTGGTAGGGCTTGACGATCATCTGAGGCCGTGCGCCGGCAAGCCAGTGGGTCGCACTCCCCTGGCGATCGGCGTCGACAAACGCCACGCGCAGTCCCTGCGCTTCGAGCCAGCCGGCGGCGTGCACGGCCAGCGTGGTCTTGCCGACACCGCCCTTTCCATTGATTACACCGACGATCACGTTGATCTCCAGCGCTTCGCCCCGCGGGGACATCGGCCGGCGATCGTGGGGACTTTTGTTACAGGACGAAGGTCAAGCCTGAGCGCGGAACGTGCCGATGAGACTGCGGAAAGCCAAGGCGCGAGAATGGACGCTCGCCCAGCGGCGTATCGGCATCGGCTGAAGCGCCGCGGCCGCACGAAACGAATGGAGAGCTAGCATGAAGCGCATGATGACCGCGCTGGCCGTAATCAGCGCCTGCGCCGCCACGAGCGTCGCGTTTGGGCAGACGACCACGCCGACCAACCTGTTCAGCAACCTGGGCGTGCTGGGCCCGATTCTGTTCATCGCCTGGTTCATCTTCTTCGCGACGAACGGCGGCTTCAAACTGATCTTCCCGACGTAGACTCGCCCTCATCAGGGGGAACGTTACAGAAAAAGGGGCGCGCCTGTTCGGCGCGCCCCTTCGCATTGGCCTCAAGGACAGGTCGCGTCGGCTACGGGCAGACCGAGCCGAACACGCCGAGGAAACCGCTCAGGTCAGCCAGTTCGATACAGTTATTCGAATCGAAGTCGGCGGCGGCGACATACGCCGCGTCGCCAACGCAGGCGCCGAATGCGCCGAGGAAGCCGGACAGGTCCGACAATGTGATCATGTTGTCGTTATCGAGATCGCCCAGGCAGATCGACGGGGCGACGACTTCGCCGACGAGCAACACAACGCGATCCGGATCCTCCGGCGCATTGGAATGAATGGTCACGGTTTCGTTGATCAGCCCGACCGTATCGGTGAGCACTTCGATCATGTGCGTATTCGGGGCGTCGCCTGCTGACAACGTGTATTCAACGTTTGGATCCAGCAGTCCCTGAGAGTGTGACAGCGAATACGTAAGGTCTTCAAGACCGTTCACGCCCCAGCGGGCGACGGCGCCGCCATGCGCGATGTCCAACGGCTGTTCGGCGAAACCGCCCAGAACGACCGTGCCGAAGTCGAGCACCTCAACCGATGACACCTTGGCGGGTAGCCGGATATCCAGAAAGACCGGCAGGTGACCGGCGCCACTCGCCATCGCCTGCAGCGACAACGCGATCGTCGGCCCGACCATCGTGTTGCCGGTCGTCGTCAGCGTCGTGTTGTACGACGTGCCGTCATTGCCATACGAGCGATACGAGTGATTGGTGTCGTTCCATGTCGTCGTGCTATACGGCACGCTTGCGTTGCCGATGTAGTCAAACTCTGCGCCGTCAACAAGATTCCCGGAAAGGAGGATTTGGTCGTGACGATCGTCCATGCCGCCGGCGCCGATCGGATCCTGCGTGTGCACAAAGCGGAAGGCGCCGTTGTTGTTCCACCCGCCCGGCGTATTGATCGGATCAAAAAACCGGCCGGCGTTGTTCGCCTGAGAGCCGGTCAGCTCCTGATAGGCGCTTTGCGTGGAACTCTGAATGTTGTAATCGCCCGCGATCAGGAACATCCAGTTAGCGGGGAGCGCTTCGGCGTCGTCGCGAATGCGCTGCGCTTCCAACAAACGCCGGGCCTGATCGTCGCCGGTCGACCCCGCTTTCATGTGCACGCTGTAGCAGGCGATCGTCGCTTTGCCGCCACCCGTGACTGGACAATTCATATCGGTCGGGTTGTTCGGGTCAAAACACTCGGGAACAAAGTACCCGATCGGCTGAATGTCATATCGCTGAATGTTGCGCGGGTGATTCGGGCTCGTCCCGCCTGTGGCGACGACCGTGACGCCCTTGAACAACACGCGGCTCGTGCGATAGAAGAACGCGCTGTCTGTATCCGGTCCGTTGATGAAGGGCGCCGCCGCCCAATCCCCGGGGCTGCCCGGCGCGGCGTTCAGGATTGACAGGAAGCTGTTGGACGCCGAGGCGCTCAAGAACTCCTGGCAGATGAACACGTCCGGCGACATCGAACGCCCCTCGAAAACGCCGTAAACGGCTGTTTCGACGTTCGAGGCGTTACCGCCCGAGTAGTTACTGATGTTCCACGTAACGACGCGTAGTTGCGCCAAACTCGGCGAAACCAGCGCGCAGACCAGCGCCGTCGCCATTCCCCAACGCCACAGCCTCATTCCTATGTTCCCCTCAGAAAAGATGATGGTCCCCGCCGCCGAGCCTCCAAAACGGGTGGAGGCCAAGCGTGGCAGTCTAGCGAATCCGGGTCCCAAAACGAAACCGATTCGTCCAATCCGCCCGCCGCGAACCCTACGGGCAGATCACGCCGAAAACGGCCAATAGCCCGCCCAAGTCAGCCAGCTCGACACAGTCGTTGCCATCGAGGTCAGCCGCCGCCAGATAGCCTGCATCGCCATCGCAAAGCCCGAAACTCGCCAGCAGACCGGCGACATCCTCAAGCCCGACCGCGCCGTTGCCACTCACGTCGCCGGGGCATGGCGCTGGCGCGCACTCAGCGTCGGTGATGCGCACGTCATCCACGCCGGCTTCGATCAGCGAACCAGCCCCGAGGTCGGACGCTTCAAACCGCAAGCGCACCTTGTCGGTCAGCGCCACAACGTCCGATACACGGAAGCTGACCCGAATCCAGCCGCCGACCGTTCCGGAACCTGCCGGGCCGACCGTTTCGAGTGGCGTCCACGTGGCGCCATCATTGTCGCTGATGAACACGAGGAAGGTGTCATTGTGCGCGTCGCCACCGCGCGAGTTGTCATACCAGCGGGCGTAGCTCACATATGGATCCGCCGTGTCGCTCAGGTCATAGGCGGGCGAAATGAGGTTGGTGAATCCACCATCCACGTCGTGATCGCCCACAGCGCCAACAGCTTGCTGCGTGACAAAGCACACTCCGCCACTGCCGGGCGTGGCGTCTTCGTTGGCTTGAGCGGCAGACCCGATCGGCGTCACGCGCTCCCATATTCCGGTTGTGGCCGTGTCGCCGGGAGCGCCCGCTGTCCAGCCCGTGTCCGCGTCAAAGTGCTCATCCACGATCACGTTCAATGTGTCATACACCGCGGCGACATTCGTCTTCGTTGGCGCCGTGAACGGATGCGTGACGGTGTCAGCGCCAGTCGTCGCGGCGGAGATGTAAAACTGGGCGTTGGTTCCACACGTCATCGACGGAAAATCGGCGCGGTACATACCGCCGCCGAGGTCCGTCATTGCAACGCCGACAAAGCCGGCGCCGTTGTCCACGTACAGTGTCGGCGAGAGCGGATCGAGTGTGGCGCCGTTCTGAATCACGTCGACGATCATGCTGCCGCCAGTTGGTGGAAGCGCGGTGGGAATCCCGTTTGGAAAATCGAACGACAGCTTCGGTCGTTCATAGCCGAGGACGAACAGCCCGCGCTCGAGATCGCTGACGATGACCGTTCCACTCGGCAGATACGGATAGACATTCCAGGCGCCCTGGAATTGGCGGGCGTCGCCGGTCGGATCCGTGTCGAAGTATGCCACTTCGGTCGGGTCAAGCGCGTATGACGCGTCGAACACCCGCAATCCGCTGCGGTAGTTCGCCTGGTACAGCGTCTTGCCGACCGTGTACATGTTGTGACCGATCGTCGGCACGCCGTTGTCAAACTCGCCGGCGACGAACGGATTCTGCAAGTCCTCCACGTTGATGACGATGGTCGTCGTTGTGATCGACACGTCGCCTTCGTCGAGCTCGTCACCGAGATAGAAGAACCGTCGATCGTCGGACAGCCAACCCTGATGCGAGTAGCTCGCGTTTGGATAACTGATCCGGCTGATGACCTGAATGCCGGCGGGGTTGGTCACGTCGAGGATGTCGAGCCCCGTCTGAACCGAGCCGCCATTGAAACCTGAACAACAAAACGCGATTTCGCGACCGGCAAATGGCCCTTTCGCCCAGTTCACGATCTGCGCGTCATGCACGTATCGATCCGTCCAGGCGCCAAGAAATGCCGGGTTCGCCGGGTTGGCGGAGAGGTCGTAAATACGCAGGCCGTTGTTCCCGCCGCCACACTGATACAGGCGCCCCGTTTCGGTGTTGATCGCAACGTTATGCGTGGCGCCGGTGCCGGAGGCATTGAATGAACCGACGCTCGTGACAATGCCACTGTCAATCTGGCTCAGATCAAACACCTGAATGCCGCTGCCGCCCTCGCTGACGCAATACGCATAGTGGCCATACGTCTTGGGATCGCGCCACAGGCTCGTCGGCCCCGACAGAAATGCGACCTGCGTCGCGGCGGCCGGATTCGTCACCTCATAGAACGCGGTTCCGTTCGAAACCGTCATGATGGCGTACTCGCGCCCGCTGGGCGAGACATACCCCCAGCAGTCCGCGCCGGATGTTGCGGACGGGTGGATCTCCGGAAGCGTAAACCACGAGAAAAGCGCCACCCCGCTCGATGGAAACGCGGGCGGATTGCCGCGCTCGCTCGCCCGATAGCCGGGCCCTTCGTATCGCGGGAGCAGATCGCGCGCCTTCGGATCATCCGGGTGTGCAAAAACGACAACGACGCCGACCGCCGCCAGTACCGGCGCGGCCAGCCAGAAACGAGTCTTCATCGCGCTTCGGCCTCCCAGCGAAGAGCATTGTCCGGGCGAACTCAATTGGCGGATCGCTGCCGCCGGGAAATCCGAGATTTGGATTGGACCTGAACTCGCCTTACTGACACTATAGCCGCTTCCGGTTTCGTCGTGGCGATAAACTCCGCCGGAACCATGATTTGGCTTTCAGAACTCGTTGAAGGCGACCAATGGTGCACTACGTCCGATATCTAACGGCTATTGTGCTGGTATCCCAATTCGCTTCCGCCATGCCTCCGCCTATACGCGGATTCGCCGGTTCGAATGCTGATACCCAACGGGAGCGGGAGGCGCGAATGCTGGCGGCGTCCAACACGCGGTCAATCGCCCATATCGCTCGCACTCTGGCTGCTCAGCCGCACGTCGCCGGGAGCGCCGTTCAAGCACAGACCCGCGATTTCGTGCTAAAGCTTGCGCAGGGCTGGGGACTGAAAACGGATGTCGCAACTTACAACGTGTACCTGCCCTACCCCACCGGCGTCACGTTGGAGCTGGTCGCCCCTGAGCAAAAGACGTTTCAACTCGTCGAGCCGGCGATCGCCGAGATTGTCGAGACCACCAAGGCGATTCCGTTCCCCGGCCAGCACGGCTTCGGAGCGGCGGGAGACGTAACTGCCGAGCTCGTTTTCGTGAACTACGGAACCGCGGATGATTTTGCCGCGCTCAAGACGGTTGGTGTCGACCCGGCCGGAAAGATCGTGCTGGCGCGATACGGCAAGTGCTATCGCGGCATCAAGGTCGCCAATGCGCAGGCCGCAGGCGCGGCTGGCTGCCTGCTCTATTCCGACCCCGCAGACGATGGCTACGCGCGCGGCGAGGTGTATCCACAAGGGCCGCTGCGACCGCCGGTCGGCGTCCAGCATGGCAGCGTGAAGGTCGGGCCGCCGGGCGATCCGACGACGCCGGGTGTTCCGAGTGTCGCCGACGCCCAGCGCATCGATCCGGCGGACTCGCCCGATCTCCCGCGCGTGCCAAGCGCAGCGATCAGCGCGCAGGTTGCTGGCGATCTGCTACGGGCGCTAAGCGGCCCCAAGGGCCCCGACGGATGGGTGGGTGGGTTGCCGGTGGGTTACGAAATCGGCCCAGGTCCGGCGGAGGTTCATCTGCGTGTCACGCATGACGATCAACGCCGCGATATCTGGGACACGTTCGCGCGGATCGAAGGCGCCGAGTATCCGGACGAGTGGATCATCCTCGGCGGCCATCGTGACGCATGGTGCAACGGCGCGGCGGACAATGTGTCCGGTTCGACTTGCGTAATGGAAGCGGCCCGAATTGTCGCGGAAGCGTTCAAGGAATCGGGCCCGCCGAAGCGCACCATCATCTTCGCCACTTGGGACGCTGAGGAATGGGGCATCATGGGCTCCGCCGAGTGGGTGGAGGAGCATCGCGACGAGTTGCGCGACAAGGTCGCGCTCTACATCAACCTCGACATGATCGTGACCGGGCCGGACTTCAGCGCCAGCGCATCACCTTCCATCAAGACCGCGCTCATCGAGGCGGCCGCCAGCGTGCCACACCCCGACTTGCCCGGCAAGATGATCGCCGACATCTGGACGGACGAGCCAGTGGTCGGAACGCCGGGAGGTGGATCGGATCACACGGGATTCCTAATGCATTGCGGCCTGCCGGTCGCCACATGGGGATTTCACGGCCTGCATGGCATTTATCATTCGCTCTATGACACATCCGCCTGGATGGAGCGCTACGGGGACCCGGGTTACAAGCGACATCGCGCAGTTGCGCAGCTTGGGGCAGTTCTGGCAACGCGCTTCGCGAACGCGGACGTGCTGCCAAATGACTACGCCCGCTACGCGCGCGAGCTTCACACCGCTGTCTCGCTTCTGCGCTCCGACCGTACAGCGCGTGATCGCGCCAACCCGGATGACGGCCGCGCCCGCGCAGAGGCTCTCAGGGCATTCACGCAAGCGGCCGAGTCATTCGAGGAGCGTCTGAAAGCGGCCGACCTGACCACGCTGTCGAACGACACAAAGCAGCGCATCAACGAACTCCTGAGGGGCGTTGAGCCGACGCTGACGTGGCAAGGACCCGTTGGTGGCCTGACGAAACCGGGCTTCGACCCGCACAAGGACAAGTATCGCTGGGAGCGCAACCTCGTGTTCGGCGTGGCGCCTGACAGCGGGTACGCGAAGCGTTCCTTACCGGGAATCTACGAGGCGCTGGATCACGGCTCAGACGAGGCGTTGCATGCCGAGATGATGGCGCTGACGACGCAACTCGACTTGGCGGCGAAGCGGCTGGAAGCGGCCGAGCGGTTGCTGGATGGAGCCCGGGTCACAGAGAAGCGGGAAGGTGATTAGGTAAGTCATGAGATATCTTTGCTCGTCACCTTCTTCTTATGGGTTGTCAAAAAGTCGTCGTTCTGAACCGGCGGCTCATCTAAGTCCTTGGCTCAAAGCAAGTTCTAAGACCGGATCGGCTGTGGGAAACCTGTGTGTGGCGCGAAACTGACCGGCGCCGTCGGAGTGCGAACTGGCGCGAGAAACCGGTTTCGCGGGAGGTCCGGCGTGTAGGGTGTTGGTTGTGCGCAGGTGTCTTGTGGCTTTCGGCCCGGCAGTGACAGGGCGCCGCCGTATAATCCCGCGACTTTCTGACAGGGGCGCGCTTTGTCGAAACACACCGTCTATCAAGGTCGCCGATACCGTGTGGAAGCGGTTACGTTCCCGGACTACCCCGGGCACGAGTACCAGATAGTCCGGCATCCGGGCTCGGCGGTGATTCTGCCGCTGTTGAACGAGGATGAGGTTGTCGTCATCCACAACTGGCGGGCGGCGCTGGAGCGGGAGATCGTCGAGTTGCCCGCCGGTACGCTTGAGCCGGGTGAGGATCCGGTTGAATGCGCGAAGCGCGAGCTGACTGAGGAAACGGGGTATTCTGCGGGGCGGATGGAGCCCCTGGCGGAGATGTGGCCGTCGCCGGGGATATGTGATGAGAAAATGCGGTTGTTCGTGGCGCGTGACCTGACCGAGGGGCGCACGAATTTTGATGAAGGCGAGCGGATTCGCGTGGCGGTGATGCGGTTTGACGATGTGTTGGTGGCGATCGCGAATGGTCAGATTCAGGACGCGAAGACAATGGTGGCGATGTTGATGTACGACGCGCAGCGCAGGGAGCGATCGTGAATTTCTTCAACGCGTCATTTCGGATCGGGTCGCTGCTCGGAATCGAAATCCGCGTGCATGCGCTGATGGTCATTTTTGTAGTGTTTCAGCTCGTCCAGTCGCACGACATCCGGTTTGATCTGGCGTTCTACGGGATGCTGTTTGGCATCATTCTGGTTCACGAGTTCGGACACTGTCTGGGGGCTCGCTCGGTCGGCGGCGATGCGCGACACATTCTGATGTGGCCGCTGGGCGGGTTGGCGTTTGCGCACGCGCCGATGACGCCGTGGGCGCAGTTTGTCACAGTGGCATGCGGACCGTTGGTTAACGTCGTGTTCTGCATCGTGGCGGCCGCTTCAATGGTGGCGGCGGTGGCGTCCTCTGGGTATTACGCGGATTCGGGGCTTTGGGAGATCGTCAGCAACACGATCTGGTTGAATCCGCTGCATCCCAGCGTATCCATGGCGGTCCCGGCCCTTTGGTACAAGGCGCTGATGATTTTCTATGGCGTCAACCTGTTACTGCTGGCGTTCAATCTGTTGCCGATCTACCCGCTCGACGGCGGGCAGCTCTTTTTCACGATCATCTGGCCGTTTGTCGGGATTCATCGCGCGACGGAGATCGCCTGTTACGTCGGGCTAGGCGGCGCCATTCTGCTCGGATATCTCGGATTGAGCAGCGGCGGCGGCGGCAGCATGCTGATTTTCATCGCGATCTTTGGCGGTTTTACGTGCTGGCAACGCCTGCAGGCGCTGCGATATGGCATGATCGTTGATGAGCGCATCGGGTCGTACGACTGGGTGGCGCGCAACAAGCCGCCGCGACGAAAGAAGCGCTGGTTCTGGCAACGTGATCGCAAGCCGGCGAATGAAAATCCGAATCCGGGCGGTTGGGAGCGCAAGGTGAGTGAGCATCAGCGCCTGGATCAGGAGGTTGACGAGATTCTGAAGAAAGTCAGTCAGCGCGGCCTGCATAGCCTGACATACGCCGAGCGATCGAAGCTCGAACGCGCGAGTCGCGACCGGCGCCAGGCGGAACGCGAGGAGCGTTCGCAGTGACGCCGACGGACGCCCGTGAAGTTGTTCATCCGCGCATCGGTCGGAATGTGTACATCGCGCCGACGAGTGTCGTCTGCGGCGAGGTCACGCTTGGCGATGATTGTGTGATCATGCATCACGTCCTGATTCGTGGGGACGTGTCGGCGATCACGATCGGGCGCGGCTGCAACATTCAGGACGGGACGGTTGTTCACACGAAAACCGGCGAGCCGCTAGATGTCGCGGATGAAGTCGCGGTCGGGCATCGCGCGGTCGTGCACTGCCGGCGGGTGGGACGGCGTTCGCTGATCGGCATCGGCGCGATCGTGCTCGATGACGCGGAAATCGGGGAGGAGTCGGTCATCGGCGCGGGGGCGCTCGTCCCGCCGGGGAAGATCATCCCACCGCGATCGCTGGTAATGGGCGTGCCCGGTCGCGTGATTCGTTCCGTGACCGATGAGGACCTGAAGTATGTCGAGTTTGTGCTGAACAACTACCGCCGACTCGCGGTCGAACACGCCGCCGGCAAGTGGGCGATGGCTCCTACGGCGTAGTTGACGCGATTCGGGGCGGCGGCGATAGTTTTGGTTCAACCAATAACGGTCATCCACTGGAGGCATCCGCCATGCATCGCATTG
>JAGQOO010000350.1 GCA_020427345.1 Phycisphaerales bacterium
CGGTTACTCTACGGGCGAGACGCCCGTACCACCCGCGCGTGCCGGTTACTCTACGGGCGAGACGCCCGTACCACCCGTGGGGGGGCGACGCCCGCGCCAGGCGGGGATATGAGCGTCAGTCAATCTGGCCGCGGTAGCGTATCACGCGCGCCGGTACGCCCGCCGCGACGGCGTAGTCCGGAATGGCCGCGCTGACCACCGACTTGACGGCGATCACGGCTCCTGCGCCGATTGTCACGCCAGGCCCGACAAACGCGTCCGACGCGAGCCACGCGTCCTGTCCGATCGTAACTGGGGCGTGGCGATAGCCCTGCGAGAAGAGTGGCTCGCGCGACTCGTAACGGTGTTCAGACGCGATGATCGAGCAGCGTCCGGCGATCGCGGCGCGGCGACCGATCGCGACATCTGCCCCGGCGTTGACGAGCGTGCCGTAGCCGAGTTGGGCTTCTTCGCCGATCACGATATGCGCGTCATTTGCGGCGACGAGACGCACGCCGGTGTCGAGTGTGACGCGATTGTGCAGCGTGATGCGGCCGTTCTCACGGACTTTCAGATCAACCCACGGCATGAGTGTGACGTCATCGCCGATGACGACGTTTCGCGGGTCGCCGTCGAAGCGAAGCAGCAGTGGGCCGAGGACGCGGAGCCGTCGGCCGACGCGGACGCCGCGCAGCTGGAGCGCCGTGCGGTAGTAGAGTGACCAGAAGTTCATTCGGCGGCGCGAGGGCGTAACCGGGTGATTGGTATCGAAGGTCAGTAGCAGGGGTTCGGCGTCTTGCGATTTCGCCCCTTGCGCGTATCCGGCCGCCTGATTGGAAGTCCCGCATTCAACGGTCGCGCTTGCCGCGATGGCCTTTGTCAAAGCCCGAATCGTGTCGATTGAGCGCGGATCGCGGAGTCGGTCGTCCGAAATCCGCCGGCCGAATGTCGTCTCAAGGTGGTTCAGAAGGGCGGCGAGGCCGAGTGAGTCGATCAGACCCGAAGTAATCAGGGCCTCGTCGTCAGCCACGCTTGAAACCGGCGCGCGCAGTTCCCGCAGTGTTTGCTCGACACACGCGCGGATGCGCGCAAGGGCGTCCCTCGCGTCAGTCGGCTTCACGAGCAGTGCGAGATAACGTTCGCGATTCGCCGCCCGCGATAGCTTTCCCGACGACGACTTCCGCAGCCACATCGGCTCGACAATCCGCACATCATCCGGCGTGAGGTCCGTCGCCTCTGCGACGCGGCGTCTGATCGCCCCGGCGAGCGAATCCGCTATGCGATCCAGCGGCTCGCGCGTTTCGGCAATAATGACGACTCGCTCGGTGCCAGCGTCGTCGTCTATGACGCCGAACGCGACACATCGCCCCGGAGTAACGCCGTTTGTCTCGCTGACGATCTGCTCGATGTCCTGCGGGTGGAGCGTCTGCCCGCGCACGCACATCACGTCGTGCTTGCGGCCGATCACGTACAGATGGCCATCCGCGAGAAAGCCCAAATCACCGGTGTGCAGGCGACCGTCGGGCAACGCGCGTCGCGTCGCGTCCTCATTGCGGAAATAGCCGGTCAGCATGCAGGGCGATCGCAGCGTGATTTCGCCTACGTGGCGTTCGGGCAAACTGGCGCCATTGTCATCGATAACACGGATATCCGTATCTGGCAGCGCAACGCCTGAACTGACAAGGCGCTTCGTGACGTCGGCGGACGCGGCTTCCGCGCGGCCTTCCCGCTGGAACACCGCGTTGTCGACGACGATCTCGCGTACCGGCGTTCCGAAACCGGCCGATGTCACGGCGAAGGTGTTCTCGGCCATCGCGTACGATGTCGCGAGCGCGGCCTTGTTGAATCCGTATGGCGCGAATCGCGCGCAAAACGCGTCATGACTCGCCGCGAGCACTGGTTCCGAGCAATTCACGACGCCGCGCAGCGACTTGAGGCTAACACCATCTAGATCGGCCTCGGCGATCGAACGGGCCATGAAGCTGTAGGCGAAGTTCGGCAGCCAGCTCAGCGTTCCGCCGAAACGACTTACCCCGCGCGGCCACATTGCGGGTCGGCGGGCCCACGCGAACGGGCACATCGCGACGAGCGGCGTGCGCGTCATCAACGGCAGCAGCAGACACGCGATCAGGCCCATGTCGTGGTACAGCGGCAGCCAACTGACGATCAGGTCGCCGTCGCGCAGGTCGATCGCGCGGGCATACGCGTTGATTTGGGAACGCAGCGCCCGGTGCGAGATCATCACGCCCTTCTTGCGGCCGGTTGTGCCGGATGAGTAT
>JAGQOO010000351.1 GCA_020427345.1 Phycisphaerales bacterium
TGGCGGCGGCACACGAGTTGGCAATCGCGAACGCGAAGGCGTCCGCCTGTGCGCACGCCGCCGCTATGGCGGTAGCGTTCGCGTTCGCCGACGCGACCGCAACGGCGAACGCGCTCGCGGATGCGGAAGCGGTCGCGGAGGCCTGGGCGGCGGCTGATGCAGCCGCCAGCAGTTCCGTCGCGATCAAGTGATCTTCCACTTCGCCGTACTGAAACCGTCCGCTACCGTCCCAGCCGGTGGCGTCGACGGGCACAATGTCGACGACGCGCTCGCGCGTCAGCGCGACGCGCAGCCACGCCGGGGACATCCCGAGCGGCAGATAAAACGGTGGCGTCGTCACCAGAGTCGTCGTTCCCGGTGTCAGCGGCGGGAGCAGAAAATCGGGCACGACCCATTCGGGAAGCGGGCCGGTTGAGTCGTCCCATCGGCCGTCGTGGTTGATGTCGATCGCGACGTTGAGATAACGGTCAACAACAGGCGCATCCGCCGACAGTGTGACTTCGAACGTCAGTGTGACCGATGTCGGATTGGCCAGCACCGCTACGCCGCCGACACAGGGACCACCCACCAGCCCATCATCAAAGTCGTCGTCAACGAAATTCTCGATCGTATCGGGATCGCCGGGATCGACCGGCCCGCGCTCGCGGCTGATGAGCGTGCCGAGTTGCTCAAAGCGCGTCCGAACAGCGTGTCCGCCCGGCAAGCCGTACAGGCTGTTGGACGTCGCGTGATGCGTCGGAAAACGGCCCAACACCGTATCGAACGGCGGCGTGTAACGAGCGGGATAGTTGTCGGGGGCGTCGCCGTAGTCGGCAAGCGGCGTGGTTGGAATTGCGGCGGGGTACGGGAACGCGACATCGGGCTGCGCCTGCGCGCTCACTGCTAGCGTCAGCAGACCCCCGGCGATGCCCGCGGCCCAGCGACGCGTCCTGTTGGCGCACAGTGTTCCAAACATGCTTCGCTCCTGGAAGTTGAGAGATGCGCCCGCCCGTTATGGGACCAGCTATGTTCTAGTATTAGCGAAAAATCGGCCGGTTTGACAAGAGTAAATGCGGCGTGGGACGCGGAATCGTCGAGAATTCGCGCGGAATGACGGTTAGCGCAGGGCCTTGTGACCGATGCGCGTCCAACGGTGGTTGTCGGTGTACCACCTTGGCGTCAGCGCCGTCGGGAAGACAAACGACGACGCGTTGGGGTTGGTCATGTAGCTCGGCGGCGTTTCGTTCGGGTAGTAGTTGCCGCCATACTCGTCAGTCGGCCCGACGGTGATCGATTCGCCGGCGTACCAGACGAATGTCGTCGAAGTGTTGATCGGCGGCTTGCTTACCAGATCGTAACGCACAGTCGACACCGCGCCGCCGCGCGTCAGCACGTTCGCGCCCGGTTGACCGACACCGCCGTGCCTGCCCCAGGCGATCGTGTTGTCGTATTGCGTCGGGTAGTTCCAGATGCCGGTGTGTAGCGCTTCGCCACTGACATTATAGATGCGGGAATCTGTTCCGTCGGCCACCAACAGGCGATCCGGACGCTCCGCGTCAACCAGCTTACGCCGGTCCTGCCGCCGCGGGGCCGCGGTCCACTCCCACGCGCCCGCCGACAGCGGCGCGCCGATGCCATACGAGTAATCAACACCGCGATGACGCTCGTCCGGCGGATAGAACAAGTCCGGATGACGCGCTTCATTCAGAGGATCAGGCTGTGGATCAAGCGGACAATACCCAAGACGCGAGCCGCCGGACTGATCGTGACTCGATTCGGAGCGTTGCGCGCCGAGATAGCTGTTCTGAATCAGGACGTCGATCCACGTGTAACGGATGCCGACGGGAACGCCATCGTCCCACAGGGGATAAAAGCGGTGTTCCGTCCGAACCGCCTCCAGCCCGCGGGACATCTCGGTGAGGTTCGCGCCGCAGACCGTCGTCATCGCCTGATGCCTGGCGGATTGCAGCGCCGGCAACAGCACCGCGATCAGCAGCGCGACCATGCCGACCACCACCAGCAACGCGGCCAGTGAGAAGCCGGCGCGCGCCATCGCGCGCGATAGGCCCCCCTGCCGCGTTCGAACAGTTCTTAACATGAGCTTGGCAGAAACGGTCGCGACCCTCGAACGGGTCGCTACTCCCCGAATTATGCAAAGACCCTGCATAGAGAATAAGCCGGGACAGGCCCGCAGGCAATTCTATT
>JAGQOO010000352.1 GCA_020427345.1 Phycisphaerales bacterium
CAAAGCCGCCGAATTCCCGCGTGCGCTCATTCAATGCGGCTTCGCCGGCGTGGCCGAAGGGCGGGTGGCCGAGATCGTGTCCCAGGGCGGCGACTTCCGCCAACTCGACGCACAGCCCGAGCTGCTGGGCGATGCGCCGAGCGAGATTCGCAACTTCCAGCGTATGTGCCAGCCGCGTGCGGATGTTGTCGCCTTCCCCGGCTCCGAATGCCTGCGTCTTGAACTGCAAACGCCGAAAGGCGGAAGAGTGGATCACGCGATCGCGATCGAGATCGAACGGCGAGGCGGGAGCTAGCGCATCGGCCCCGACCTCGGGCTCGGCATGCTCGCGCGACAGGTCCAGACCGTCCGGCGGGGGCGCCAAACCGGGGTTGAGTTCCGATTCTGAGTGCGACGACATGAGTCGGAGTATCACCGTCCATCCTCCGTCTGGCCAGCGAGCGCGGCGCGCATCGTCGCCTGATTCTGTCGCCGATGACGGCGGGCGTCAAGAGAAAGTTCGATAACTGTTAGGTATCGGCGGTTTGCGGGTCCGTGAGCCGGGGTTTTGACACAGGGGCGCCGCGGCGACGGAAGACCCGTCCGTCCACGCACAGCAATCCGAGGGCAATCACACCCATTCCGGCGAACTGATGGATCTCAAGCCGCTCACCGAGAAAGACGCCGTTCAGCAGGATCGCGTTGACCGGAATCAGAAACGTCACCAGCGTGATGTTGGTCGCTCCGACGCGGGCCAGGAGGTAGAAATAGATGATGTACGCCAGTGCCGTGCTCAGCACGGCCAGCGCCGCCAGCGAGGCGATGGTCGCAGGCCCCGGGCGCGGCAATGTCCACGGCTGCTCGACGATCATCGCCGGGGCGCAAGCGAGCAATGCTCCACAAACAACCTGCCCGGTCGCGACGACGATCGAAGGATGCGCTTTGAGGCGCCGACCGACAACGCTGGCAAAGGCGTAGCACAGCGCCGCGCCGAGCACAGCCACTTGGCCCAGGGCGCCGCCGACTTTCCATAATGCCGCCGGACCGATGACGAGCGCGACGCCGGCCATGCCGATGATTACGCCGACCAGCCGATTGGCGGTAATGCGTTCGTCGCGGGTGGCGAAGTGCGCGACGATCACTCCGAATAGAGGTGTCGTCGCATTCAGAATCGCGGCGAGACCGCCGTCGATGCGCGTCTGCCCCCACGCGATGAGGTTGTGGGGAATGAGGATGTTCAGCGCGCCCATCACGCAGAACAACAGCCAGACGCGCGGATCGCGCGGCATGCGGAGGCCGCGCAGCTGGACGATGAGGTAGAGCAGAACAGCGGCTCCGGCGGCGCGGGTAAACACCAGGGTCATCGGGCCGACTTCGCGGAGGATAATCTTCACAAAGAAGAACGATCCGCCCCAGATGAGCGCGAGGTAGATGAGCAACAGCCAGTGGGCGAAAGCCATTTGGACTCGGTCTATCGGTGGTCTGTGCGTGATCGCGTGATAGCGCGACTTTGACGGTGATACTACGCGGAAGTCGGCGCGCGGTTCACCGCCCCCCGATGAGAAAACGGCCGACACCGCCTTCGCGGAGCCGGCCGTCGATTGCTTCGGCGCCCAAGAGCCTGCCCGGACGTAGTCGATTACTCTTTCTTGCGGCGCGGCTTCTGCAGGCGCTCGCGGGCGGCGTCTTTGTCGCCGCTCAGGATGCCGTTGAATTGCGTCTGTTGCTCCGCGGTCAGGATCTGCAGAATCTCGTCGCGCACCCGGCCGGCCAGTTCGCTCTCGTCGCGCTGGTGGGCGCGGCGGAGTTCGGCGAGGCCACCGCGGGCGTCGCGCTCGATTTCGCGCAACTGGTCGCGCTGCGCGTCATCGAGGCCGACGCGTCGAGCGGCGGTAATGACATCGCGCACGCGGTTAGGGTTCGGGGCCCCGTTGGCGCCGCCGGCTCCCCTGCCCGCGTTCATGAACCGGTCGAGTGTCGCAAGCTGGTCTGGGTTGAGGAATTCTGACAACTGTGACGCGAACTTCGCCATCGCCTCGGTCGGGCCACCGCCCATTGCCGCCGCGTCCTTGCGAAGTTGCTCCACCGCGTCCATGTCGCCGCGTTCCAGGGCGTCCTCCAGCGCTTCAACGATCTTGTGTTGGTCGCCCTCGGA
>JAGQOO010000353.1 GCA_020427345.1 Phycisphaerales bacterium
GAGAAGAACGCCGGACGCTGTTACGCGCCCATCAGGTGTTCTTAGCGGTCGTTGCGACCCTTGCGGCCACCCGTCGGAGGAGCGGTCGGAGCCAGATCACCAACGTCGCCGCCAGTGCCGAGCTCGCCACCCGGAATGATCGGGCCACCATTGTCGCCGACCTTGATCGTCGCCGACTCGATGCTGCCAACGTTGCCACCTTCACCGACCAGCGGCGACGCGGCCGTGCCGAACGCCTGACCTTCGAAGCTGAGCTCCTTGATGGTCACGCCGATGAGCGGCGACTGGGCGTAGCTGACCGACAGGTTCGGGTCAAGCGCCCGAACGACGGGATAGCAGATGTCGTACGAATCGAACGTCTGGATGCGGGCCTTGACGCGGTCGGCGTTGACGATGCTCGCATCGAACACATCGGCGCGGATGCCGGCCAGGTAGGTCGACTCCCAGCAGATGATGCAGTGATTCTGATTGCTCCAGGTCAGGGGCACTTCATCCTGACGGTGCACAGTGAAGAACGCCAGCGTGGCCGTCGGGCCGTCGCCACCGCTACGCAGGTCCATGTCCAGGACGAGCGTGTTCAGGCGGGTGTTGACCTCGGTCGAGATGCCGCCACCGCTCAGGGCGGTGCTGCCATCGGCAAACGCGTCAACCAGGACCTGGTCCGGGGCGCCGTCGTACATGATGCCGTCCATACGGATGTACTCGGTCGGCTCACTGCTCAGCGGGGCGCCCTGCGGGACTGTCTGGTTGTCGCGACGGAGGTGCGACTGGAACGCGTAGGCGTTGTACTCGTAGGCCGAGCCGTCAACGTAGTTGACCGCGGTGGCCTTCGCCGACAGGTGGTTCCAGCGGATCGCCGTGTTCTGCTTGTCCGCGTCGCTGCTCAGCGCGTACATGATGACGGCGCCGCGCAGGGTGTCGAACGTGCGACCGTAGGCGTCGGTCTCGGTGACCGGCGAGCCGACGTTGCGGAACGAACGCGGACGCTGACCGAACGCGCTGGCGTCGGTCGGATTGTCGAGCGACCAGTAATACGGCTCATCCGGCGTCATCGTGAGCACGAAGTCGACGGCGGTCCAATCAAGGGCGTTACCGTTCAGGTAATAGACCTTGACGCGGACCGGAGCCGCGAAGTCGTTCGACAGAGTGACGAACGTGTCCTGGATCAGGTCACCCGTCGTGCTGTCATAACGGAGTTCGACCGAGGGAAGAATGACAAGGCTGCCCTTCTTACCCGTGTTCGTGCGATCATCGTCAGCGGACGACGCGAACGTCGGCGCGACGGCGGCGCACACACCCAACAGAATGGATGTCTTGAAGAGGTTCTTAAGCATTTAGACCTACCCTCCAAACAGGGATTCTTTGATCGCGCCCCACTCACAATGGGGGCGGCCCTACCACATTTTGAAACAACACGCACACACTCAAACACTAAGGATCTGACTGCAACGAGCACAAGTCGGGCGTGCCTCTGCCCGCCTCGCCCACGCACGCTACATAGGCCCTCCTTTCCCGCTGCCGTCGATGCCCGAATGAATATCGTCGCATCCGCCGGGAATGCGCCCGGCGACTTCATTACCCTACGCCCCACAGCGGCCGATACGAAACCGCTCTCGCAGGATCGACGAAACCCGTCTGTTTTGCAACTGCCGGGTTTGTCCGCCCGGGACGATTTCAGCCCGGCTCCCAGCGCGAGATACGTGTATCAGACTCGTTACGAATAGCAGATTCGACGGGGCGTTGCAAGCCCTAATGGTTCCGCTAATGCCAGTTCTGTTATGGACTTATTCGCTGTCCCGGGCCGCTGTCCCATAAAAACTTGCGCATCCGCCAATAGCCGATTCGCGGTCACGCCCGATAGCCCGAAGGGGCCGCGGGAGCGATTTCGATTTTTTTCGGGACGGGGGCGGCTTTTGCCCGATTTGTCGTTAGCGCGGTCAGCAAATGTCGCTTCCAGCCAGGGAATGGCCTTGAATGGAAGCCCAGCGACCGCTAATAATAGAAACCGCTTGCGGGAGGGTCCGTCGCATATCGCGTTTTGACAAACAAGATGTAGCCCCGGGCTGGATTTCAACACCTGATCAG
>JAGQOO010000354.1 GCA_020427345.1 Phycisphaerales bacterium
GGTTGGAGTATCCCCACTCGTTGTCGTACCAGCTCACGAGCTTGAAAAACCGCGAATTCAGCTCGATACCGGCGGTTGCGTCGTAAATCGAGGACAACGGGCTGGTAATGAAATCGCTGCTCACGACCTCTTCCTCGGTGTAGCCGAGGATGCCCCTCATCTGCCCCTCGGCGGCGGCCTTCATGGCCGCATTGATCTCGGCCATGGAGGTGTTTTTCTTTGTTTTCACAGTCAGGTCCACGACCGACACGTCCGGCACCGGCACGCGGAAGGCCATGCCGGTCAGCTTGCCCGCTAGCTCGGGAATCGCCAGCGTTACGGCTTTCGCGGCGCCGGTCGCGGCCGGAATGATGTTTTGATACGCGCCGCGACCGCCACGCCAATCCTTGCGCGAAGGGCCGTCGACGGTCGGCTGGGTCGCGGTGGCGGCGTGCACGGTTGTCATCAGCGCTTCATCGATGCCGAAGCTATCGTTGACGACTTTGGCGATCGGGGCGAGGCAGTTGGTGGTGCAGCTCGCGTTGCTGACGATCGTGTCCTTCTCGGGGTTGTACTTTTCACCGTTGACGCCCAGCACGAAAGTCGGGATGTCCTTGTCCTTGGCGGGGGCCGAGATGATGACGCGCTTCGCGCCGGCGCTCAGGTGCTTCGAAGCGCCTTCGCGATTGGTGAACAGGCCGGTCGACTCGACGACATAGTCGATCTTCATGTCTTTCCACGGCAGATTGCCGGGATCGCGCTCGGAGAAGCAGCGAATCTCCTCGCCATCGACAACAATCGACGACTCGGTCGATTTGATGTCGCCCTTGTAGCGACCGTGCGTCGAGTCGTGCTTCAGCAGATAGGCCAGCGCGTCCGCCGGCACGAGGTCGTTAATCGCGATGTACTCGATATCATCAAACGCAATGCCGGAACGGCACACCAGGCGACCGATTCGTCCGAAGCCGTTGATCGCGACACGCACGCCCATGGTTCACTCCTCTCGGGTCGAATAAGCAGGATCGCCGGCCCGTTTCGGCAGTCGCGCTGAAGGGGGCCCCGGCGGATTAGTTTCGTGACATAGCGTCGGGCAGCGCGGCCACGGCTGTCAAGCCGCGCATTCCGGATCGCGGTTTAGCGCGCCTGGACGCGGTGGACGAGCGTCGTGTCCGTGTTCCCCGAGGTCGTCGGGTTCGTCGATGTGACGACCACGACCAAGTCGCCGACTCCCGCCAGCCCCGCGCTCACCAGCCGCTCGTCCAGCGTTGCGGCCATTTCGATCGGGTTGCGCATCGGCGGCACGCGCAACGGGAACACGCCGTAGAGCAGGTTGAGCTGCCGGTATACGCGCTCATCATGCGTCAGGCCGACCACCGGCATCGGCAATCGCCGCGAAGCGACCAGCCGGACCGTCTCGCCGGAGGTGGACCAAACCGCAACCAGCCGGGCGTTCAAGCTCAGCGCGACCTCGGCCGCGCCATTCGCGATGGCGGACGTCGAGCGATAGTGAGCGGAAACGGAACGCGCGGGTTCGGGGCGCAGTTCCCCGCGGCGATAGGCCTCGGTCGTTACTGCGACGCGGCGCATCATCTCGACCGCTTCGATCGGATATTCGCCCGAAGCCGTCTCGGCGGACAGCATGACGGCGTCCGTCGCATCGAAAATCGCGTTGGCGACGTCGCTGACTTCCGCCCGCGTTGGCGTTGGCGTGGACACCATGCTTTGCAGCATCTGCGTGGCGACGATGACGGGCTTGCCGGCTTCGCGGCAGCGCGCTGTAAGGGCCTTTTGCACGAGCGGCACGCGCCAGACGTCCATCTCCACGCCGAGGTCACCGCGCGCGACCATAACGCCGTCGCTCAGCGCGACGAGTTCGTCGAGATGCTCGAGCGCCTCGGACTTTTCGATCTTGACGATGACATTGAGCTTGCTTTTTCGCTCGTCGATGATTCGGCGCAACTCGCGCAAGTCATCCGGATGTCGCACAAACGACAGCGCGACATAATCCAGATTGTTATCGATCGCCCACTCAAGGTCGCGGCGGTCTTTTTCGGTCAGCGCCGGAACGGACAATCGCGAGTCGGG
>JAGQOO010000355.1 GCA_020427345.1 Phycisphaerales bacterium
CTCCCGGCGGGAGATCGATGAGCGTGGCGACCGCGAGCGGCGACCAAGCGACGATCGTCGCGTGCGATGTCAGCGCGGATCGCGTGCGGCGGATTCAGGAAAACGCGGAAAGGCTCGGGCTGAGCGGCGTGCGGTGTGTCACGCTTGGTGAAAACACGGCGGTCGAAGGCGAATTCGACGCGGCGCTGGTCGATGCGCCATGTTCGAACAGCGGCGTGCTCGCGCGGCGACCGGAAGCGCGACTGCGCCTGTTACGCGGGGTCGACGCGTCTTTGCCGGCGCTGCAATTGCGGCTACTCCGCGACGCCGCCGCGGTCGTGCGTCCCGGCGGGCGGCTGGTGTACAGCACATGCAGCATCGAAGAGGCGGAGAATGAGTCGGTTGTGCAGGCGTTCCTGCGCGAAACGCCGGGCTGGCGGCTGGAGGAGCAGCGCTTGACGCTACCGCGTTGGGGGGCGCGTTTGAGTGATTGGCGGGATGGGGGATTTTGGGCGCGGCTGAGGCGGACCTAGGACAAACGCCGCCACACGCGGCGCGTCGAAAGCCACTGCTCAAGAGCAGTGGCACGCCAACCGCACATAAGTCGGGCTGATCGATACGGCCGAGGGGGCTGAACGGGGAAGTCGTTTCGTGCGACCCGATTTGGCTTCGAATCTCCCCGCCAGACGTGCCACGGCTCTTGAGCCGTGGTCTCGATCCGCACAGCGACCCTCAAATCCCCCTCACCACAAACGCGTCGCGAATGTGTTCCACCCTCGGCTCCGTCTCATCCAGCACAACCGTCACCACATCAAACCGCAACGGCTTTTGCTCCCACTTTCGCGCGCGGATCATCCACTTCGCGGCCTTGATCAGCGCGGCCCGCTTAGCGGGCGTGATGCGGTCGCGCGGGTCGATATGTGCTTCGCTTGTCTGCGTTTTCACTTCGACGAACACAATCGTGTTGCCTTCGCGCGCGACCAAGTCCAACTCGCCGACCGGCGTGCGGAAACGGCGGGCGATGATGCGCATTCCGGCGCGCTTAAGCGCGCGATCGGCGATGCGTTCGCCCTTCTGGCCGAGTTCGTCGCGTTCGGTCGCCAAAGCCGGTTACTCCAGCTTCCAGTCGACGATCTTCAACTCGACGCGCTCGCGGTTGTTCCATGTGTTGATCGTCGGCTCAAAGGCCAGACGCAGTTTCGCGCACTCTTCCAGCGCCGCCGCGTCCTCGCCTCGACCGAATGCGACCGCGCGGCGCACCGTGTTTCCGTCGCGCACGACCAGCGCCAGATGCCGCCCATTGCCGACTGTCCGCGGCGGTTCGGCGAGTTCCAGCGGGCCGCTCGCGAAGCGCGGCCGCGCGTTGCCCGGACCGAACGGCGCCATCCGCGTCAGCGCCGCCACCGCGCCGACACCGAGCGCGCTCAGCGAAACCTCGTCATCCAAGCGCAGCTTCGGACGCAAGTCCGCCGTGGTCAGGCGCTGCGCCGCTTCGGCCTGAAACGCCGCGGTGAACGCGTCGAGATTCGCCGGATCAATCCGCACGCCCGCGGCCATGGCATGCCCGCCGAAGCCGATCAGATGCGACTCGCAGCGCTCAAGCGCCTCATGTAGCGGAAAGTGCTTGATGCTTCGCCCGGAACCCTGCCCGACGCCGTTGTTCGTCGCGATAAGCACCGTCGGGCGACAGAACCGCTCAACCAGCCGCGACGCGACAATGCCGATCACGCCACTGTGCCAATCCGGGCTCGCCAGCACGATTCCGCGACAGCCATCGAGGTGAAAGCCGCGCTCAATCGTCATGCGTTCGGCTTCGGCGGTAATGTCGCGTTCGACCGCCTGTCGCTCGCGGTTGCGCTCATCGAGCGTCTCGGCGATCACGCGGGCGCGCGGCGCGTCCGCGGTCGTAAACAACTCCACGGCGGCGGCGGCGTGCCCCATGCGGCCGACGGCGTTTAGCCGCGGCGCGAGCCGAAAACCGACGTCATAGTCGTCATAGCTCTGTTTTCCCGCCACGCCGGAGACGTCGATCAGCGCGTTCAGGCCGTGATTGCGCGTGTG
>JAGQOO010000356.1 GCA_020427345.1 Phycisphaerales bacterium
GGCAGGCAAGATGCCTGCCCCACCCTGCAGTCTTGGCTCACAAGGCGCGGCTAATGGTGATACGACGGCCTCGCGTCTTACATCTCCGGCACGCACAAACAACTGCTGCCGATCGGCGTATCCGCCTTCGCCGTCGTCACCTTCAAGCGCGCCTCGACTTCCGCCGCTTCGTCATTCGCGCCGCGGGCGCGCAGGCAGCTGCTCAGGCCGTATAGCGACCACGCGTTTTCCGGCCAGCGCTTCAGGTCTTCGCGATACACCGCTTCGGCTTCCTTGCACCGCTTCGCGTCCGCCAGGAACGCGCCGAGCGTGTGCCGCGCCGGCTGAATCCACTCCGGCGGCTCCATGTAGATCATCTGGTCTTCCAACTCGACGGCTTCGCGCAGCTTTGCGACGGCTTCGTCGACACTGCCTCTCTGAAACGCGATTTCGCCGTCCAGAATCAGCCCAGCGATCTTCAGCATGTGATGCGCCTTATTGATCGCCAGCATCGCGTCTTCCGGCACGTTCGCGACGGCCTGTTTGTACGCAGTCCGTTCGCGCTCCGCCGCCGGGAAATCGTGTTTCGCCGCATACGCCAGCCCGCGCGTGTAGCGCCACATCGCGGTCGTGATCGGCAGATATGCCGGCGGCTGCGGCTCGCGCAGGATCGCGTCCCACTTGCCGAAGCGCTTCAGCACGTCAAATACCGGGCTCATGTACGGATCGGCGAACGCCGCGTTTTCGCGGACGAATTCCGCCGGCACGGTGGTGACCGTCGCTTTGGCGGCGTCGAGCGCTTCCTGATAGCGCCCGGACATCATCGACGCGAAACACAGCATGTGCGCGTTATGCAGCATGTACAGGCGATAAAAGCCCTGGCGCGGCGAGATTTTGCGGTATTCGCGGTCGATGTCGATCGCGCGCTCGTTCTGCTCCGCCGCGTTTGCCCACTTACCGGTCAGCACGTCGATGTGCGACGGCATGTGCACCAGATGCCCCGACGCCGGCACGAGGTTGCGCAGGCGCTCGGCGGCGGCTGTGGCGCGCCACGGGTCGCCGGCTTCGCAGGTGTGGATGTAGAGATGCAGCGCGCCGGGGTGGTTCGGGCTGAGCGCGAGCGCGTGTTCCAGCGTCGTCAGCACTTCCGGCGTCCAAGGCTGCTGGCGTTTGTCCTGCGTCCACATGTCCCACGGATGCAGGTCCATCATCGCTTCCGCCGTCAGCGTGGCGATGTCCGCGTCGTCGGGATACGCCGCGTAGACCTTGCGCATCGCGTCGGCGTACGCCTGATCGAGCGGCGCGCGATCCGCGACCGGCGGGGCGGCATAGCGGCGGGCCAGCGCGTCAATCAGCCGGCGTTCCTTCTCGCTCGCGCCGGTTTTGAGGCGCTCCGCGTTCTGCAGCGCTTTCCAGGCGGATTCTGAGGCCTGGTCGCTCATGACGGGGTTGTTGATGTGGGGGCCATTGCACAGCGCGATGCCCCACCACGCCATCGCGCAACCCGGGTCAATCTCGGTCGCGCGGGTGAATGAGCGAATCGCCTCGTCATGATTGAACGCGAACGCCCACGTCAGCCCCTGGTCGAAGTACTGTTGCGCCAGGCGCGAATCGGTCGTGACGGCATAGCGGTGATCGCCCATGCCCTTGAACAGGCCGATTGGCCCGGACTCATTCTTTGGAAGACTGACGCAGCCGCTGATCGCGCTCAGGGCAATCAGGCAGAGCGGATGAAGATGGCGGAAGGCGTGATGGCTGAGGCTCTGACGACGGCGGGGCGTCGGGCTGTTGGGCTCACGGCGGCGGGGGTTCATTCTTGCTCCTTCGCGCGGAAGTGTCTGCGCATCGCCCGGACAATGAAGCGGGGGGCGCGTCGCGTATGGATGGGCATTGTACGCATAACAGCCTTATTGGAGCGAAATCCGAAGGGGGTTAGGGCTACGCCGAGCGGGGGTGAATGCTCGGGCCCGCTAAGACGTCATCCCCGCGCAAGCGTCTCCGTCATCCCCGCTAAAACGTCATCCCCGCTAAAACGTC
>JAGQOO010000357.1 GCA_020427345.1 Phycisphaerales bacterium
ATTCGGCCGGCGGCAACGCGCAGGACATCGACGCCAACCTGCTCGGCAAGATGCTGCGGCTTGATCCCACCGGCGACGACTTCCCGGCCGACACCAACGCGAACTACTCGATCCCCGCGGACAACCCGTTCGTGGGCATCAGCGGTGACGACGAGATCTGGGCGTATGGTTTGCGCAACCCCTGGCGCAACTCGTTCGACCGCGAGACCGGCCAACTCTACATCGCAGATGTCGGCCAGAGCCAGCGCGAAGAGGTCAACGTCCAGCCGGCCAACTCCACCGGCGGCGAGAACTACGGCTGGCGGTGCATGGAAGGATTTCGCTGCACAACTCTGAGCGGCTGCACCTGCAACGACCCCGGCCTGACGCTGCCCATTCTGGATTACACACACAGCGCCGGCCGCTGTTCGATCACCGGAGGCTATGTGTATCGCGGCTGCGCGATCCCGAGCCTCACCGGAACGTACTTCTACGGCGACTTCTGCACCGCGCAGGTCTACACGACGACCTATGACGGCGTCAGCGCCACGACGCCCGTCGAGGTTACCGCAGAGTTGATTCCGGATGTCGGCGTGATCAACTTCCTCGCCTCATTCGGCGAAGACGCGTACGGCGAACTCTACCTCTGCGACATCTATGGGGGCGAGGTGTTCAAGATCGTGCCGGACGCCAACGAAGTCGTAACCGACTGCGACAACAACAGTGAGCCGGACGCGTGCCAGATTCTGGCCAATCCCTCGCTGGACATGAACGGCAACGGTGTGCTCGACATGTGCGAGTGCCCCGGCGACATCGACGGCAACGGCGCGACTGATCTTGCCGACCTGGCCGGCCTGCTCGCGGCCTTTGGCGCCGCGACCGGCGACGCCGGGTACATTCCCGCCGCCGATCTCGACAACAGCGGCACGATCGACCTGGCGGACCTCGCGGGTCTGTTGGCGGCGTTCGGGTGCGACATGATGCCGTAGGGCGGCCGACAGAGTAGCAAAACGAGAAGGGCCGAGCGGGGAGACCCGTTCGGCCCTGTTCCTTTTCTGTTGGATTCGATTCGCTAGGTCAGCAAACCGCCATCGACCTGAAACACCTGTCCGGTGATGTAGCTCGCCGCCGGGCTCGCCAGGAATGTCACCATTGCGGCAATCTCTTCAGGCTTGCCGAAGCGCTGCAACGGAATGTGCGGCTTGAGCGACTCGCGCAGCTTTTCGGGCAGCGCCTCGGTCATGTCGGTTTCGATAAACCCGGGGGCGACGGCGTTCACTGTAACGCCACGCTTGCCGACTTCCTTCGCCAGCGACTTCGTCAGTCCGATCATGCCGGCTTTCGCGGCGGCGTAGTTCGCCTGACCGGCGTTGCCCATGATGCCGCTGATGCTGGTGATGTTGATGATGCGGCCGCGACGGGCGCGGATCATGGCCTTGGCGGCGGCGCGGCACGACCAGAACGCGCCGCGCAGATTCGTGTTGATCACGTCGTCGAACAACTCGTCTTCCATGCTCATCAGCAGCATGTCGCGCGTAATGCCGGCGTTGTTGACCAGCACGTCGAGCCGTTCGAACCGCTGCAAGGTCTGCTCGATCCCATGCTCAACGCTTTCGCGCTGGTTCACATCCATCGCGATCGGGTGAATGCGCGACTTGAGGTCGGGATACTCCTCGACCCACGCCGCGACCGTGTCCGGATTGCGAGCCGTTGCCACCACGTTGGCGCCGTTCTTCGCAAGATCAACGCAGATCGCGCGACCGATGCCGCGCGACGCGCCCGTTACAAGAGCGATGTGCTCGTTGAGGTTCATCGTTGGCTCCTCCGTCGACAAACGCCTGGGCGCCCCGCGCGATCAGCTCCTGGCGGGCGCGGCCAGTTGGTCGGCCGTGCTGAAGTTAACGGTCTTGACGGAACGATCAATCTTGCGGTTCAGTCCGGCCAGCACGCGGTTGGGGCCGATTTCATGAAACTCGTTCACGCCGTCCGCGATCAGGCGTTCGACACACGCCTGCCAGCGCACCG
>JAGQOO010000358.1 GCA_020427345.1 Phycisphaerales bacterium
TTGCGAGAAAGAAGGCATCGTTTTCGTCGGCGACGCGCTTTTCCTGGACGGTGTCGGGCGATACGACTTTCCCGACAGTGACGGCGAGCGCCTGTTTCGCAACATCGCCGACAATCTGCTGACGCTGCCCCCGGAGACGGTGTCGTTTTCCGGCCACGGCCCGGAAACGACGATCGGCCGTGAAAAGCGTTCGAACCCGTTCTTGAATGGCGCCATTCGCCCGTAGTTTCGGAGATCTGACGCGTGACCATCCCCCATTTTCGCGTTTCGTTGCTGATCACGTCGTTCGTCGCGCTATTGCTGACCGGCTGCTCGCTGCGCGAAGCGAACATCTCGCGCAGTTTCCCGCGCGGCGACTCGGCCTGGCCGTGGGTGCTGCGGGGCGATGTCTGGACCGGCGACATGCGCGGGGCGGAATCGGGCCTCGGCGGCGACGCGGAAAAGTGGGCGCGCATGTCGCCGCAACGCGTGTGGCTGGGTGTGTATGACCACAAGACCCGCGCGCCGGAGCGCGTCGTGATTCGCGCTTTCGCATATCCAACGGTTGAGGACGCGGAGCGCGCCTATCGCGACAACCTGCCGATCCTGCCGGATCGCTTCGACGCCGGCGATCAGGGCACATGGACGCCCGACGGCGTGATGTTCCGCTGGCGCCGGATGGTGTTTGAGATATTCGGCGTGACGACCGAAGGCGCCGCGGCGCAGGCGGCGTATGTGTGCGGGCAGCTGGAAGAGCGCCTGACAGCGGAGTTGGTGACAAATCCGCGCTGATTCTGTCGTTATCCGTTGATATCCCGAACGGCCTTCAAGTAAAACTCCGCGGCCGCGCGCGATTCCGCAATCGTGTCGCCCGCAAACTTCTCCATCCACACCCGCGCGATCTCGAAGGCGACCGCGTTTTCCGCGACTACGCTCGCCGCCGGCACGGCGCAAACGTCGCTGCGCTCGTAATCGCTTCGCTCCGGCTGACGCGTTTGCAGATTCACTGACTCCATTCCGCGCAGCAGTGTGCTGATCGGCTTCATCACGCCGCGCACGATCAGCGGCATGCCGTTGGTCATTCCGCCTTCGAGCCCGCCGGCGTTATTGCGCGAGCGCACAAACCCGCATGCAGGCTCGTCGCGTCGCGCGGCGTCGTAGTGAATCGGGTCGTGCACCTGGCTGCCCGGCAGGCCGGCGCACTCAAACCCCATTCCGATTTCGACACCCTTGAACGCCTGTATCGACCCGACCGCCTGCATCAGCCGACCGTCGAGTTTGTCCTGCCAGCGAAAACACGTGCCCAGTCCCGGCGGCAGGCCCGTCACACGCACTTCGACAATTCCGCCGAGCGTGTCTTTGTCGACCTTGGCCTGCCGAATCGCGGCGATCATCCTCTCGGCCGCCGCTGCGTCGGGCGTGTAGGCCTCATTCGCGTCGCGCGCCGCGATTAGCGCGTCGGTGTCCATGTCGGCGCTGACGCTCGCGCGTTCCGGGCCGATCCGCGTCACGAAACCGACGCAGCGCACGCCAAACTCGGCCAGTAGCTGCTTCGCCAGCGCGCCCGCCGCCACGCGCGACGCCGTTTCGCGCGCCGACGCCCGCTCCAGCGTTTCGCGGCAATCGTCGGTGATCCACTTCAAACTGCCCGCCAGATCGGCATGGCCCGGGCGCGGCCGGTGAATCGGCGGGGCTTCGTCCAGTCGGCTGTCGCGATTGGGAATCTGCATCACCAGCGGCGAGCCGATCGTTCGCCCGCGACGCACGCCGGAGAGAATCGTGACGGCGTCGGTTTCGATTTTCATGCGCCCGCCGCGGCCATAGCCGCCTTGGCGCCGCCGCAGTTCGGCGTTGATGGCGTCATTGCAGACGGACAGTCCCGCGGGCAGGCCTTCGACCATGACGGTGAGGGCCGGTCCGTGCGATTCGCCGGCGGTGCGGTAGTCGAGCAT
>JAGQOO010000359.1 GCA_020427345.1 Phycisphaerales bacterium
GACGTCGCGCAGAAGCTGAACCCGTACATGCGCCCGATCTACGACGCGCTGCACGACCAGCTCGAGGCCGAGGAGGTCATGCGCCTCGAGGAGACCGGCGTCATCGAGGTCGCGCCGCTCGCGTACATGCGCGGCCGGACGCTCAATCACGCCGTCGTGATTCTCGATGAAGCCCAGAACACAACGCCCTCGCAGATGTTGATGTTCCTGACCCGCCTCGGCAACGACAGCAAGATGATCGTCACCGGCGACGACAGTCAGATGGACCTCGGCCCGGGGCAGCCCTCTGGTCTTGTTGACGCCGCGCGAAAACTCGCTGATTGCCCCGGATTGGCGATTCTGCGTTTGTCGGGCGCAGATATTGTCCGCCACCCGCTCGTCCAGAACATCGTTTCCAGCTATCAGCGGTTCGAGGACCTCGCCAAGGAGCGGCAGCGCACAAATCGCGCACCTAACGCCCCATCCGAACCCGAGCCCAGCGCCGATATAGAATCATGAGAATGTGGCCGTTCAAACCGAAGATCAGCTCCCGTCGCAAGGAGATCCGACGAACACGCGTCGAGCGCGGCGACGTCTGGTATCGGCGTATCCCGGGCCACCTCAGCCCATGGACGGTCGCGTTGACCGTCCTCGCGGCGGGGACGGCGGCGCTGATCCTGAATTCCGGCGACGAAACCCTCGACTTTCGCGTCGGCCAGTACGTGCCGCGCGCTGTGACTTCGCGGGTTCAATTCACGGTCATCGACGAAAAGAAGACGCTCGAAGTCAAAACGCGCGTCGCCCAGACATCGCCCGTTTTCTACCAGCTGGATGAAACCCTCGTCGCCGACCTTGAGGGCCGGCTCATGAACGCCTTGGCGCTGGCGAAAGCCAACGTCGATGACGCACAGAAACTGATCCTCGAAGCCGACAAAGCCAAGCTCCAACTCGATGAGCCGGCTGCGGCCGAATTGCTCCGGCTCGCCGCTCTGCCCGAGGATCGCTCGCACGAACAGCGCGTGCAATCGGTCATCAAAAAGCTCACACAGCGCCCGCTGGTTGAGGACAACCCGCAGGCGCGGCAACGCGGCGCCGCGCTCGAAGCCGTGTTGGTCTACCCCGGCGGGGCGCAGCAGCGGCTGGCGAGAAATGCGCTCATTCCGGTAACAGAGGACGCGGTCGGAACGGCCGTCCGCGAGGCGACCCAGTCGATCTTCCCCGAAGCCATGCTGGGGAGCATGCAGCAGTCGATCGTGAGAATCCTCCGCGAAGACGCGGACCCCACCCAGATCAAGCCGCTGTTCCGTTACGACAGTAAGACGACAATCGAGGAAGCCCGCGCCGCTGAGGATCGCGTCGAGCCGCAGGTCAACGCCTTCGGCAAGGAGGACGTGCTGGCGCCGGCCGGCGTGCTCACTCAGGAGTCGATCGACCTGCTCAAGGACGAGCACAAAGCCTACGTCGCCTCGCGCCCGACTTCGACGCGCTGGGGTGGCATCCTCGGCCGCAGCCTGCTGGCTGTCTTAATCGTCTTCGGGGTTGCGGCGTATATCGCGCACTTCCAGCATCGACGAATCGTCGCCGATCCGCTGCGCCAGACGACGACCGCGCTGGCGCTGCTGCTGGCGCTTGCCGTAGCGCGGGTCGCGTTTATGCAGACCGGCTCAACCACGATCGCCGTCGGCGCTCAGGCGCTGGCCGCCGCCCTGCTCGTCATCGTCTTCTCCCATGGCTCCGTGTTTGCGATCAGCGGCGCCCTCGCGCTACTCATCACGCTCGGCACGCAAAAGGGGGTCGGGTTCAGCATCACGCTTCTGGCGGTTTCCGGCGTTCTGCTGTTTGGCCTGCGCGACGTTCGTCACCGCGGGAGAATCGTCTTGGTAGGCGCCACCGCCGCAATCGTGGCGTTGATGTCATC
>JAGQOO010000035.1 GCA_020427345.1 Phycisphaerales bacterium
GGCCAAAGCGGGGAGCACACCTTCAATCACGACTAGGCGCTCATGCCGGCGCATCGCGCGAGCGGGTTCATGGTTCGCGTCATTCCATCGTCGCCTCGATAATCGGTCCGCCCGGCGGCGTATGGAACGGGCCGGAATCGTCAAAGTGCGCCTCGACAACGCTGCGGTCGATCGCCTCCATCTGTTCCTGCGTAAGCGGCTTGGCGGTGGCGATGACCGTCGCGCCGAGCAAGCCGGCGATGGTAGAGGCGAGCAGGACACCCAGCTTCGCGGCAACGACGTCATCGTGCGAGTTCGCGAACGCGAGATGGCCGATGAATAGCGACATCGTAAAGCCGATACCGGCTAAGCAGCCCGCCCCGAACAAGTGACGCCAACTGACGCCCGCAGGCAGGCGCGCGACACCCGTTCGGATCGCCATCCACGAAAACAGGAGAATCCCAACCGGCTTGCCGATTATGAGGCCCAGAATGACGCCGAGCGTGACGCGGCTTGCGACTGCGGAACCAAAATCATGCGGCAACGTGACACCCGCGTTTGAAATCGCGAACAACGGCACGATTACAAATGCGACCCAGGGCAACAGCGCGTGCTCAAGCTTCTGCAGCGGCGTCTCGCAGTCGTCGCACGCCGCCTGGATGTCATGCACGGCGCCTGCGAGGCGGGCGTTGCTGAGTATCACATCGTTGCTGTGGGTTTCGTGGCGGTAGATTTTCAGCGCGGAGTGCACGCGCGACATGAACTCCCCGCCGCGAACGCGTTGCCGCGCGGGGATCATCGCGGCGACCGCGACGCCCGCGATCGTGGCGTGAATGCCGGATCGATACACGCAGAACCAGACGATCAGCCCCAGGATCAGATACGGCAGCAGCATGTCGAAGCCGAGCAGGTTGAGAATCAGCAGAACGGCCAGAATCGCAAAGGCCGCCATCAGGTAGTCTGTGTAGATTGTCTCGGTGTAGAAGACCGCAATGACGAGCAGGGCGCCGATGTCGTCGGCGATGGCCAGCGAGGCGAGAAACACCTTCAGCGTCACCGGGGCCCGCGAGCCAAGCAGCGCCAACACGCCGAGGGCGAACGCGATGTCCGTGGCCATCGGCGTGCCCCAGCCGCGAATGCTCGGCGATCCCCAATTCAGCACAGCGAAGATCGCGCCTGGCGCCACCATTCCACCTAATGCGGCGGCAATCGGCAATGACGCTTTCCGAAAACTCGACAACTCGCCGACAAGCACTTCCCGCTTGATTTCTAGCCCCACGAGCAGGAAGAACGCCGCCATCACCAGATCGTTGATCCAGTGAAGCAGGTGCATCTTGAACTTGTGGTCTCCGAACGTGATGGCGAAATCGGTATGCTCCCAAATTTCCTCGTACGAGTGCGCGAGCGCGGAATTGGCCCACACCATTGCCACGATCGTGGCAAGAATGAGGACAATGCCGCCGGACGCCTGCCGCGCCGCGAACTCGCGGAACGGCCGCAGGATGATGTCGGCGGGTGTCAGGATTTTCGGGGCGCGTGCCATTTCATTCCGTCAATTTGTGGTCACATCGTCACGCATGCGTACTCTAGCCGCTGCCACGCTCGGCAGGTAGCGGCGGCGCGACGACTTCAACCTTGATTCGATCGGGATCCTCGCAAAACACCGCGTAGTGATCGGGTCCACCGGCGAAGGGATGGCGGTCTTCGTAAAGGACCGTGGCGCCTCGCGCGCGAAGAGCGGCTGTCAACTCATCGACCTGCCGCCGGCTCGCCGCGTGAAACGCGATGTGATTCAGTCCGACGCGACAGCGATGGTAGGGTGGATCGGTATGTTTCGGCGCGACCTGCACGAACACAATGTACGTGTCGCCCAGTGTCCAACTGACGCCTTCGGGCCATTCCTGGTAAATGGCATAGCCGAGCGCGGACAATAGCCATTCCCAGAATGCGCGGCTGCGTTGCAAATCGCTGACGTACAACTCGACGTGGTGTATCAGACCCGCGGTCATGGATTCGCTGATTCGTCGTCCGCGCCGGACTTCAGGGTTGCTTGATAAAGAACGAAGCCCTTTTCGAATTCACAGTGGTTCAGCAGCCATTCGGGCACGTAGCCGCGAACCGGCGATACTACAAACAGTCTTCCGCTCGCGGCGATGGTCTCCAACATCGCGTCATTGGGAGTGGAGGCCTCGCCATCGAGTGGCGGCCAAACCGTGAGTTCTTTCGGGAAGCCCTCGGTGGACTGAAGGTAATGCAAGGGGCGAACGGTGGTTGAATCCAAAATGAGGAACGCGCCGGCCGGGGCTTCCTCAACCGCGGCGCGGCCAAATCGCTCGGCGCCGTCGTAGAGTGTTTTCCATGGCCAGAGGAAGTACTCGTAATCATTGCGATAGGGCACTTCACGGCGCTCAAGCTCGGCCAGCTTCAATCGCGACGCGACATTCGGCAGGTAGTAATACACGACAATCGGCATGAAAGCGGCGGCCATCGCCAGTTGGCGGATCCACGGACGCCAGCGAATCTGAACGGCGCCGATTCCGATCAGGATCGCGATCATCGTTTCCGCCGGAATGAAGAAGACGAACTGGTCGGGAACGTTGTAGCGCATGGCCCAGAACAGATGAATGGCGAAGTATGCGCCGATCGCGGCGGCAATTGAACGCGAGCGCAGCCGGAACAAACCGATGATCCCGACCAGGGCCAGCAACGCCGTCGGCGTCGGGAAGTTCATTCCCAGGTACATCACGGTCCGACGTAGGTTCGGCGTCAGGTTAAATACGTTCTTGGTGTAGCCGCCTCCGATCGCCTGTCGCAACACATCCGCCAATGGCGCGCCGTCATGCCAGATTTGAAACAGGATACCTAGATAGAGCGAGGCGCCGGCGAACCATGCCAGACCTGCCAGCAGCGCTATGCTGACAGGCACGCGTTTACGAAGCAGAAGCCATATCAGATACGACCCCAGAAACGGCAGATTGAGGATCGCAAGCAGGTGATTGCTGACTCCCAGCCCGTTCAGGAGAAACGTCAGAACGATCCAGTGCGGGCGCCGCGTCTCGCTGAAGCGCTGGAGGAAAATCAACTCTGTAACGAGCAGTGCGATCGAGACGGAATAGACTTCCGCCAGCGCGGCGTGCTGCCAGAAGGTGTGCGCGACGCAGAGTGAGATGGCCGCCATAGCGCCCGCGAATCGGCGCTTCGTCACCAGCGCGACGAACAGGTAAACCTGCGCCACGGCGATCGCAGCGAATACGGCGGACACCAGGTTCGTCTTATAGGCGGAACTCTCAAACGGCAGCGCCTGAAACAGCATGGCGAGACCGTAGTACAGTGGGTGCGAAAGGGCGGGGCCGAGGTCGCCAATGAAATCGCGCTTCAGCACGCGGAGTTGCGCGAGCCCGCTGTCCTGCCACAGCGGTCCCGGCGCCACGGTCACAAGGTAGAGGCCGGCCGCGCACGCCAGTGTGAGAAAGTAATCGCGGCGGCGAGCGAGCGCCGCCGGCGTCCGAATCACGCCCGGTTCACCGGATGCCGTCGTGCGCTCGGGAACCCCCATGCGACTAGATCAGGCGTTCAGCTTCTTGACGGCTTCTGTCAGCGCGGGCACGACCTTGAACAGATCGTCCACGATTCCGTAATCCGCAATCTTGTAGATCGGCGCTTCGGCGTCGGTGTTGATCGCCACGATGCACTTGCTGCCGCGCATGCCGGCGAGGTGCTGAATGGCGCCGCTGATGCCGCAGGCGATATAGAGCTTCGGCGTCACGGTCTTGCCCGTCAGACCAACTTGACGGCTGTGAGGCTGATAACCGGCGTCGCAAGCCGCGCGCGAAGCGCCGACCGCGGCGTCCAGCGCGCCCGCCAGCGGATAGATCAACTGGTTGAAGTTGTCCTCGCTCTTGAGCGATCGACCGCCGGAAACGACGATGTCGGCTTCCGTTACGTCTTTCACGCCGCCGCCCGTCCGCGCCACCTCCGTCGTCTTGATTCGGTCATCGCCGGCGCCGCCTGCGTCGCTCATCGCATCGACACTGGCCTTCGCCTCGCCAGCCGCCGCCGCGAATGTGTTGACGCGCACCGAGGCCATCGCGAGCTTTCCGGCGGGGAAGTTGACGTGGCAGAACGCTTTGCCGTTATAGACCGGGCGGACGACATCGAGCGCGCCGTTGCCGGAGAAACTCAGCTCGGTCACATCCGTCGCGAGCCCGGCGCCCAGTCGCATCGCGACGCGCGGCAGGAGGTCGCGCCCCATGAATGTCGCCGGCGCCAGCACGATTTTCGGATCGACCTTCTGGATAGCAGCGGCGAGCGCCGAGCGAAAACGCAACGCGGAGTACAGCTTGAGGTCACCGCTGGTGATGGAGATGATGCGATCCACGCCGGCGTTCTTCACCGCGTCCACGGCCGCGTCAATTCCGTCGCCGATCACAACGGCCACGACCTGACCACCGGTCTTGGCGGCCAGTTCGCGGGCCGGCGTTATCGTTTGCGCCACACCGGAATGCAGCTTGCCATCTCTTTGCTCGGCGAAGATCAGAATATCATTCGTCATCGCTATATCACCTTCGCTTCTTCGCGCAACAGTCGTACGAGTTCGGCGGCAGCTTCGGCGGGGTCGCCAGTCAAAATGCGACCCGGCGGCCGCTGCGGCGGGGGGGCGAGCTTGTGGATTTCTGTCCCGCCGACTTTCGCCACCGCGTCGGCATAGCCGCTAACGTCACCAGCGGTCATCGTCTTCACCGGCTTCTTCTTGGCCTTCATCAGGTTCGGCAGCGACGGGTAGCGCGGCTCGACGAGGCCCTTCTCAATCGTCAGCAGCGCGGGAATCGCGCACTCGACGATTTCATCCGCCCCCTCGATGCGGCGATTCGCCTTAAGCGACTCGCCGTCCGCCGCAATATCCAAAGCAGTTACGGCCCCGACATGCGGCAGGTCGAGCGCCTCCGCGAGTGCCGGGCCAAGTTGGCCGCTGTCGAGGTCGATTTCCTGCTTGCCGCGGATGATCAGGTCGTAGCCCTGATTCTTGACGGCGGCCGCGATCAGCGCTGCGGTCTGCAATTCGTCCAGCTTGGCGAATGCGTCGTCCTGGAGATGAATACCGTCGTCGGCCCCGATCGCGAGAGCGGTGCGAAGCGCTTCGGCCGCGGACGCCGGGCCGACGGTCAGCGCGGTGATCGACTCGACATCCGACCGTTTTTCGCGCAGCTGCACGGCCAATTCGATCGCGAATTCGTCAAACGGGTTGACGACCATCTTCACGCCGGCGCGGTCGATGTCCTCGCCATCCGGGCGGATTTTGATATTCGTGGTGGAATCGGGAACCTGCTTGATCAATACAAGAAGCTTCATGACTCGCCTGTGTGGAGTTTGAAATTGCCGAACAATCCGCGTTCCTGAACGCGGGGAGAGAATGATAGCCCCACCCGCTTGGGCTGGCAAAGCCCGACGCAGACGGCTTGCCGCCCGACGCCGGACTTCATACGCTGCCCGGCAGCACGAAAGGAACCCCATGTCCCATCATCACGACCCGAAAGCCGGCCCGCGGCCCTCCGACCAGTTGGCCGACGGCTACTCGCATAACTTCCGCCCCTTGGCGCCGTTTGATGTCACCAAAGCGGGCACCGCCTCGGCGCTGCTGGAGCAATACAAGCACGCTTCGTTCGGGGCGCGCGATCTTGGTGAGACTGCGGACGTGTTGTTCGCGATGGCCCAGGACAACACGTGCTTCAAGGTCGGAACATTTTCCGGCGCCATGACGATCGCCAAGATGGGCCTGCTGATTACTGACATGCTCGACTACGGACTGATCGACGCGGTCGTCAGCACTGGGGCGCTGATGTGCCACGGACTTGTCGAACAGACCGGCCATACGCATTTCAAGTACGACCCGAGTTGGAGTGACGAGGCCCTTTACGACGCGGGCTATTGCCGCGTTTATGACACGCTCGAGCTTGAGGCCAATCTCGACGCTGCGGATGAGATCATTCAGCCTGTCATCGGCCAATTCGCCGGCAAAGACGGCTTCGGGAGTTGTGACTTCAACCGCGCGGTAGGGGGGTACATTCTTGAAAAATATCCCGGCCGCGGGATTCTGCAGTCGGCCTTCAAGCGCGGCGCGCCGGTATATGTGCCGGCGTTCACGGACAGCGAACTCGGCCTCGATGTGTATACATACAACGTCAACGCGTCACTCGACGGTCGGCCGGGCGTGCGCTACGACGGCCTGCGCGACATCGCCGACTATGCCGACCGATGCGCCAAGGCGAAGAGTCTAGGCATCTTCACGATCGGCGGCGGCGTGCCGCGCAACTGGGCGCAGCAGGTCGGTCCGCTGATGGAACTGATGGGTCGCCGAACGAAAGGCCGTGTGACCGGCTCGGCTCGCTTCAAGTACGCCGCCCGCATTTGCCCGGAGCCGACGCATTGGGGCGGCTTGAGCGGCTGCACCTATTCCGAAGGCGTGTCGTGGGGCAAGTTTGTGCCGCGCGACGAGGGCGGCCTGCTCGCGGAAGCCTACGTCGACGCCACGGTCGGCTGGCCGTTGGTTGTACGGGCCGTGCTCGAGCGGATGGGGCGGGTGTAGCTCTTCGCCAACACCTTGGCGATCAATAGTCGCCTTTGGCGCGAAAAAAAGGTGAGCGCTTTCGCGCTCACCGTTCTTGTTTTCCAAAGTCCGATGCCCCTAGCGACGGCGGCGAATCAGACCCGCGAACGCGAGGCCGATCAGCGCGAAGCTGCTGGGCTCCGGAACGAGTTCCGCAGTGAACAGCCAGTCATCGGCGCCCTGCGAGAAGCGCGTGCCGTCGATCGCCAGCCAGCCCCAGCCCGAGATCCCCGAAAAACCGCGGTGGCCGAGATCGTTGTCTTCGTCGCCAAAGCGGAACGTGTTTGCGCCCGCGCTCACATCGTTCAAGCTGAAGGTGTCGCCCAGCGGCGTCATGATCGTGCCGAAGTTCGAGCCGGTAGCCGCGTCGACTTCGACGTCGTCATCCCCCGCAACACCCTGCACGCCGATGTCATACAGGAAGTCGATCGTGTAGACACCCTGATACGCGTCGGCCGCATAACCCGCGCCAATGTCGCGACCGCCGTACGACGTCCCACTGATGTGGATCGTGCCGGCGGCATCGTTGTACACCATCGTCATACTTGAACTGGCGTGGTCAAAATCAAACGAAAAACTATCCAGCCCGCCCGAAACGTCATAAAGCTCATCAAGCCGCAGCCCGTAAGGCGGCGGATTGATGTTGCCGTCGGGGTGGTTGTGTAACGTGTACACCCCCGGCGTGATCACCGCCTGCGCGGGCAGAACAACCGCCGCTATTGCGAGCGCGGCGCCACCCTTCAACAGTTTTCTCATCTTGGAATGCCCCTTTCTCGAAGCCGTGCCGCGCAGCCGGGTCCCACCCCTGCCGACGCGCGCCCTCCATGGCGGCTTCATAACCCGATATTGAGTCTATCAGATCGACGGGGGCCGCCGCAACGACGAAATCCCCCGTCATTTCACTTTTTTTGCAACTTCAGATACGGTTTCCGCAATCCGTTTGCCAGGAAGACGTTACGGTAGAACTAGGCGCCCGGATCGCTACCACCAGGAGGACGCGGCTTTGGCGGCATACTCGGGGACGCCCTTGGCTAACAAACTCGGCGTCACGAGCGGCTCGGTAGTCGCGGTTTCAGGGAAAAGTCCCCTCGGAGTTTGCGGCGGCGCTTGAACCGCTGCCGCCGGAGGTGACGTTTCGAGCGGCGTTGCGCGGGCGGTCCGACATCGTCGTCCTGTTTGCCGCGTCACAGTCGGAGTCGAATCGGGCTGGGCCAGGACGGCCGCGCCTCCGAGCTCGAAAAGCACGAGAAGCGCAATGGCGTATTTCATTACAAGACTCCGGCTTGGTCGGCGCGGCTCGAATAGGCGAACGTGTGGAATACGTGTTTATACCGGAACCGAGCGCGAGATTCACTAGCCAGGTCTGGAAAGGCAGGGAGCGCCCAACGGGCTCGGCGGGTGTGCGAGGGCTGGCGCGCCAAGCGAACTCCACCCATAAAATAACGGATCAGGGACACAGGTAGTCCGATAACATATATTATGTTTCTTGGGATGGAGAGGGTGCTGTGGCGATGAGCTGATGTCGTTTCTCCATCCTTGCGACCTCCGTCATCCGTGCGACCTGCGCTGCCCACAAGCCCCAAGTCTGCGAAGCCTGCGTGCCGCCGAGAATAGAGGCTGTAGCGCGGCGGCGCAGGAGTCGCGATCGGAATTTTCTGCGCCGTTTGCCTCCCACGAAACCGTTTTGAAGCCTTGGGGTGTCGCATGAGCGGCAGGAAAGAGGGCAGCCGAGTGGTGCGGGTTTCCGCGTCCTGGCGCCGGCCTTTCCGGATGGGATGCGTTTCCGGGCGAATGGGTTTGAGCCCGGGACAAGGTGGTCAGCGCCCGGCCTTGTTCAGGCCGGGGCTATGAGAAAGGGACTGGAATGAAGGCTTTTGCGCGCAAGGTTCAGAACTTTCTGGTCAATGAGGATGGCCCGACCGCTACTGAGTACGCGGTCATGCTGGCCCTGATTATCGTCGTCGCGATTACCGCGATTACGACTCTGGGCTCGAACGTCAACTCGACGTTTGAAGATGTCAACTCGACCGCGTTCGGCAGCTAGTCGGGTCTGACGGCAAGGACTCTGGGGCGGTCGGCGACGCTACGGGCGCTCGCCGCCGCCCTTCTTGCTGCAGTCGCCGAGAAATCGGACCGATGCCACCCTGACGCGCCGCGACGGAGGGCGCATTGGGTTCAGGGTCGACAAGCGGCGGGAGCTGGCGAGATGAACTGGGGCTACTGGGAAACGACGATTGCGATCCTGATTCCGGCGACGCTGTACGCGTCGTGGATCGACTACGCCGAGCGGCGCGTTCCGAACTGGTTGAACGCGGCGCTCGCCGCCGTTGGTTTGCTGGCGCAGGGTCTGTACTTCGGGATGGGCGGCGTCGGGGACGGCTTGCTTGGGCTGGCGGTCGGCTTCGGGGTGCTGATCATCCCGTGGCTGATGCACGGCATGGGCGCGGGTGACGTGAAGCTGATGATGGCCATCGGGTGCTGGCTTGGGCCGTGGCTGACGCTGTGCAGCTTCGCGGTCGGCGCGGTTATCGGCGGCATCGCGGCGGTTGTGATGATCGCGAGTACCGGGCGCACCGCGCACGCGATGGCGAACATGCAGACGATCATGACGAAGCTGAAGCGATGGGACACCGCTTTCGGCGAATACGGCGGGGCGCGGACCTTTGGATCAACGAGTCAGCTACTCCCCTACGGCGTTCCGCTGACGGGAGGAACGATTCTGGTGCTGCTGACTCAGTACATCGGAGGCTGGTGGTTATGAGATTCCGGGGAAAGAAGCAGAAGCGCGGGACGGTAACCGTTGAATTGGCAGTCGTTTCGCCACTGATGTTCGCGATGTTGTTCGGCATCATCGAGTTCGGTTGGGCGTTTACGGTGCGGCACACGATGGTGAACGCCGCGCGAGAAGGCGCCCGAATCGGAGCCTTGCAGGGCGCCGAGGAAAGCGATGTGCGAACGAAGGTCGCGCAGTTGCTCGAACCGATGGACTTGAACTCGAGAGTGACTGTTTCGGTCGACTGGGGAACCGAGGACGATCCGATGTGCGAAGTGCGCCTGAGCGTCCCGCAGGAAGATATCTCCCTGGTCGGTGACTTTTTCGGATTCGGCTACGGAGAGCTGGACGCGTACGCGGCGATGCGTCGCGAGGGATTGTAGAGGCCGGCGAGCGGCTGTGTGCGCCCGATCGAGGGTCATGCGACGCGCGCGGGCGAACCGTTCGAGCGGGTCGCCGCTTCGCGCGCGGAAAGGGACAACAGGATGAGAATCATGAGCCAGTACAACGCACGGAAGGTCAGGGCCGCAATCAACGGCAAGGCGCTGATCCCGCTTGTCGCGGGTCTCGGTATCGCCGGTCTGGCCGGCAAGCTGGGGCTGGACTATATCCAGAAAGCGAAAGCCAGCGTCAAGACGGAGACGGTCACACTCTGGGCCGTGGCCGAACCGCTTGATCGCAACGTGCTGGTCGACGAGCAGATGCTTCGACCGATGGAGTTTCCGGTCAAGCTGGCGCCGCGCGACGCCCTGCACAAGAAAGAAGACATCATCGGGCGCGTGCCGGAGTACACGATTCCGGCCGGCCTCCCCCTGCTGGACAGCATGCTGTTGGCCAAGGGCGAGCGCGCGGGCCTGTATGTTCCGCCGGGCCTGCGAGCCGTTGGCGTGTCCATCGACGAGAGTTCCGGCGTCAGCAATCTGCTTCAGCCGGGCTGTTATGTGGATGTCGTCGCGTACTTTGACCAGCGCGTCGGGCGTGAGAATGTTACGGTTTCGCGCACGATCGTTGAGGACGTTGAGGTCGGCGCGGTCGGTCGGCGCCTGACGCCCGAGGGTGAAAAGCAGGATCCGGATGCCAAGGGCAAGTCTTCGAAGGAAAAGCCGGCGCGTTCGGTCACTTTGTTCGTCAAGCCGGAACAGGTCAAGATCATCCACCTGGCTGAGCAGCGCGGCAAGCTCAAGCTCGCGCTGCGAAACCGCGAAGACGGCGTTGCGGGCAAGACGGACTCCCCTGTCGACTTTGAGTCACTATTGAACGGCAAGCCGGGCGCGGTCAACGACGAGCCGGGCCTGCTGGGACAGTTGATGGACAAGTTCATCTCCAGGGCTGAACCGGTTGATCCGGCGGATATGGAGCCGGGCATCAAGGAAGTGGAAACGACGCCAATTCCGACGCCGACCGCGGAACCGACACCGGTTTGGGTGATGCGAGTGTTCAACGGCCCGGAAGAAACGCTTCTGTCGTGGGACAACATGAAGTCGTTCCAGCCGAAAGTGCTTGGCGCGAAAGCCCCGAACATTTTTGAGGACGAACAAAAGCGGGATACCCCCCCTGCCGATGACACCGTGACGCCTGCGGAGGGCGGTTTGTTTGACGATCCTCCGGCGTCCGAGAATCAGCCGGAACAGGGGCAGGGCTAATTCAGGGGCGCGTAGCGCGCAAGGACGAGCGGGACTCGGGCCCAAGGAGCTCAGCAAGATGACGTCAGCAACAGGAAAAGGATGGGGACGGCTCGCGACGGCGTTGCTGATCAGCGCGTCGGTCGCCTCCCTCGCGATGGCCCAGAATAATGAGGGCACGCGCGACGCCGATGGAATTCAGATTTCGGTGCGCGACGTGACCACACAGGGTCAGTTGGTGCGCGTGCCGGTTAATAAGTCGGTGCTGGTCGACTTCAGTCGCCCCGTCGCCGAAGCTCGCCTCGCAAAACCGGACATCGCTGATGTGACGGCGACGTCGCCGCGGCAGCTGATCATCACCGGTCGCGCCTTCGGCACGACCCAGCTGATCGTATGGTTCTCAGAAACCGAGCAGCGCGTCTTCGATGTGGCGGTCGATCTCGAAATGGAGCGCCTGCTGGCGAGCATTCGAACCAGCGTGCCGCGCGCCCGTGTGCAGGCCCACGCTCTGCTCGACGCCGTGGTGTTGACCGGTGACGTGCCCAGCGCGGACGACGCCGAGCGCATTCTGCAGATCGCCGGCGTGTTCTCGCCGAACGTCATCAACCACATGCGCGTGGCCGGCGCCCAGCAGGTGATGCTGCGGTGCACGGTCGCCGAAGTCAGCCGCAGCGCGACGCGACAACTCGGTTTCAACGGGTTCATCGCGGGCGACACGAGTAATCCGTTCGCAATTCAGAATCTGTCCAACATCAATCCCTCGAATATTGGCGCTCCGGAAGGCGCGCTCGCGACGAGCAGGATTCCATTTGTTGTTGGCCAGGGCGGCATCCCGGTCGGCCAGAATTCGACGCTGAGCATCGGCTTCCCGCGGATTCAGATGCAGGTCTTCATCCAGGCCCTGAAGGAGAACGGCCTCCTGCGCGTGCTCGCCGAGCCGAATCTCGTCGCGATCAACGGTCAGGAAGCGAGCTTCCTCGCCGGTGGCGAAGTGCCGATTCCGATTACGACGAGCGATCGCATCAAGATCGAGTACAAGGAATTCGGCGTACGGTTGAACTTCACGCCGGTTGTCCTGAATGAGAACACGCTGCGCCTGAAGGTCTCGCCGGAGTTGAGCGAACCGGACTTCACGAACTCGGTCACCATCGGCGGCATTTCGATTCCCGGCTTTGCGACGCGTCGCGTGTCGACGGTTGTTGAAATCGGTCCGGGTCAGACGTTCGCGCTGGGCGGCTTGATCAATGAGCGCGTTCGCGCGGTGGTCCGCAAGATTCCCGCCCTCGGCGACATTCCGGTTCTCGGACCGCTTTTCAGCTCCGTGGAATATCAGTCAGACGAGACGGAACTGGTCGTTTTGTGCACTCCTGAGCTCGTAGAGCCGATTGCGGCGGGTGAAGTGACGTATGTTCCCGGCGCGGATCACAAACATCCGAATGATATTGAACTCTTCCTCATGGGAGAAATGGGCGAGTTCACGGGTGAGGCGGTACGTCCGGGAATCAACCAGACCAGCTCGGCCCGGGTGACGGACGAGTACGGCCCCACCGACGCCTTCAAGCTGCGCGGCCCGGTCGGCCCGGTCGGATACGGCGAAGAAGAGTAGTCGACCCGCGGCGGCCAGCGTCGCGGACAATTGAATCAGTCAGTCGCGCGAGGCGCCGGACAGATACCGGCGTCTCGTGCTTTTTGTGCAGTGTCTGGTAATACGCGGGCGCGCCGAGCGCGGCTTCGGCGCGATCCGCAAGCTATGTCGGAGGATGGGAATGAGGCCCGATCGCAAGATTCGTCGCGCTCCGGCGCGACGCGGCGTGGCGGTCGTCTATGTGGCGATCTCCATGACCGTCGTATTCGGGATGGCCGCTATGGCCGTCGACATCGGCGCGCTCTATGCCGCGAAGGCGGAACTGCAGCGGGCCGCGGACGCGGCTGCGCTGGCAGCGGCATCGGAGCTGGTGGACGTGGAGACCGTCGAAGGAGCCGAACGCGTCTTCGCCATGGCCGACGCCTATGCGCGCGAAAACACGGTGATTGGACGGGTTCCGGGGCTGGCGACAGCGGACGTGGAGTTCGGCAAGGCCGAGCCAGACGGCGAGCGCTTTCGCTTCGAAACCTCGAACAATGTGGTCGACGCCGTTCGGGTTACGGTGCGCCGATCACAGGGTTCCGAAGCGGGCCCGATGAACTTCATGTTCGCCACGATTTTTGGCTATCACACGCGCGATCTTGAGGCGACGGCAGCCGCCATGCTGATCCCGCGCGACATGTCGGTGATCATTGACCTGTCCAACTCGATGAACTGGGACAGCCAGCTGCGCTATTGGGCGCGCGATGACGGCGGGTATTCCAACCTGCGCGACATCTGGGCCGCGATGGACGGGCCCGAGCCGAGCCGGCCGTACATTCCGGGCTCCGAGCTCGAAACCGAATACGCGAGCGACACCGGACCGACGTTCGGCGAGATGACCACCTGGGGAACGCCGTTGATCGGTGGTTATGATCCGAGTTCCGACCCCGGTTTGTGGGAAATCCGCAAGGGCAGCAACACGGTCAATGCTACGATTTCGGCGCGGCTTGCCGCCCGCGGTTACAGCTCGGACGAAATCACGCAGTTGATGAGCCGCAACTATGACAGCAGCTCAAGCACGTACGAGAACCGCGTCGCCGTGATAATGGGCCTCGCGGACTGGCGCAGCGGTCGACCCGGCGGACGCGCGTCCGGCGGCGACGGCGATGCGCGCGTGGAGAGCAACGAACTCACCTGGATCAACACGCCATCGTTCGAGCTCAGTTGGGACTGGCGCGACTACATCCAGTACGTGTACAACTCCAGCAATATGCGCAACAATGTCTCGGAGTTTCGCTACCGGTACGGCCTGAAGACCTTCACTGACTTCATGCTGGACAGCGAGCCCGAGTCCACCTCCACGTACGGCCTGTACAACACCCCGCAGGAACCCCTGCGCGCGGTTAAGGACGCCGTCCAGATCATGGTCGACACGATCGAAGCGCAGGACAATCTCGATCAGTTGGCGCTACAGATCTTCGCGACGACGGCCCGCACGGAGGTCAGCCTGACCGACGCGCTCGATGAAACGCCGACGGTTTTGTACAAGCGGCAGTCCGGTCACTACGACCGTGCGACCAACATCGGCGGCGGCCTGGCCACGGCGATCGCGCACCTGCGGTCCCCCGTCGCGCGCGAAAACGCCAAGAAAGTGATCGTGCTGATGTCGGACGGTGTGGCCAACATCGACGAGAACGGGAACTCGGTGGGTGACGGCGCTGAGGGCGCCCGGTCGTATGCGCTGGATCAGGCCCAGCAGGCCGCCGATTACGGCTATACGATCTACACGGTAAGCGTCGGTTACAACGTGGATCGGGAACTGATGCAGGAAATCGCGGCCCTTGGCAAGGGGCAGGAGTTCTACGCGGTCGGCAGCCCGGAAGAGTACACCGAGCAGCTCGAAGACATCTTCAAGCGCTTGGGCGGTAAGCGACCGGTCGCACTGATCGAATAGTGATCGACAGCACGTCGATGCGGTACCAGACCGGGAGGCCCGACTTGAAATCGGGCTTCCCGGTTGCTTTTTTATCAGCCCGCCCAAGCCGGCGATCAGTGCCGCCGCTGTTGCACTCCCCCGCCGGAATGGTCGATGCAACTGAGGATCGGAGTTGTCGTCGCCTGGGAGAATCCTGCGCGGTCAGACAGTCGGCGTCGGCGGATCGGCGACGGCAGGTGGGAATCGAGCACTCGGTTTTGAGCGAGGCCGGAAGGGCGTCGTCTTGAGCAAGACCATTCGCGTCATTGTTGTCAACACGGACGAGGGCGTCGCGGCCGATCTGCGCGCGGCCCTGCTGTCGATTGGCGGCGTTAAGATCGTCGCCGAAGTGGACGAGCCGGCTTTGCTCGCGCAAGCGTTGCACCAGTTCCCCGCTGAGGCGCTGCTGGTACACCTTGATCCCACGCCGACGGCGATGATGGACGTTGTGGCCCCGTTGGTGGAGGCGAACAAGGACCGCATCACGGCCTTCGCCATGACGGAAGATCGCGACGCCGAACTCGTCATGCGGGCAATGCGCGCGGGGATGAAGGAGTTGCTCTGGAAGCCGTTCCCACCGGAACAGCTTGCCGAGATTCTCAACCGGATCAGCGCGGACAAGGGCGCCGGCGGCAGGCGAATCGGGAGATTGATCACGGTGGTCGGCGCCGCCGGGGGGACTGGCGCCACTACCCTTTCCACAAACCTCGCGGTCGAACTCGCGCTTGTCGAGGAGTGGTACGGCGGCGTCTCGATGCAACGTAAACCGCGCGTCGCGATCGTGGACATGGACTTCCGGTTCGGCCAGGTCGCGATGCAGCTCGACGCCCAGCCGACGTACACGATTGCGGAGCTGTGCGACACGGTCGAAGCGATCGACCCGGCGATGATCGAGCGGGCGATGTGCAAGCACGAAACCGGCGCGCAGATTCTCGCGCGACCGAATGATTTCGCCGAGGGCGAGTCCATCTCCGCCGGGCAGTGCGCCAGTGTCATCGCGACACTGCAAGAGCACTACGACTTTGTGGTCGCCGACTTCCCGGCCCGATTCGATGCCACCGCCAACGCCGTATTCGACATGGCGGATATCTACTTGTTGAACATGCAACTGCTCGTGCCGGCCGTGCGCAATACGGATCGGATGCTGCACGAACTCGGCCGCGCGGGGTACGCGCTGGATCGCGTGCGGCTGGTCTGCAATCGCCTCGGCCGCGACACGGGCTATCTGGAAAAGGGCGACGTTGAGTCCACGCTGAAGCGCAAGATCGACTTTGTGCTGCCCGACGACTGGAAGACGAGCAGCACGGCAGTGAACATGGGGCAGCCCCTCGCGACTCACGCGCCGAAATCCCGACTGAGACTCGCGTTTCGGGACATCGCGATCGCCCTCGCCGGCGCCGCGGAAGACGAGAGCGGCCCCACCGCCGCGCCGGAACCCCGCGACGAAGAGCGCAAGGGGTTGTTCGCATTGTTTGGATCAAAGAAGTAACCGCGGAGGTCTGAGGCATGGGTCTGTTTACGAAAAAAGCCAATCCGCCGCAGGACGCGCCGGCCGCCCCGGTCGCCAAGCCTGCGCCGAAACCTGCGGCCGCCCCGGCCGGCGGCGCGGCGACCGCAGCGCCGCCTCCGCCCGCGCCCGAAGCGCCGAAGGCGCTGCCCAAGCGCGACAAGGCCGCCGACGATCGGTTCAAGAAGTTCAACGAACTCAAGGGCACTATTCACCGCAAGCTCGTCGACCAGCTCGACATGAGCAAGCTCGGGTCAGACGCATCAGGCGAGTTGCGCGAGCAGGTCCGCCAGGTGGTCGTGGCGCTGTGCGAAGAAGAGCAAACGCTGCTGAATCACGCCGAGCGGCAGCGACTTGCGCAAGAGATTCTGGACGAGACATTCGGCCTCGGCCCGCTCGAAACGCTGCTCAAAGACCCGAAGATCTCAGATATCCTGATCAACGGGCCGAGCCAGGTGTACATCGAGCGCAGCGGCCGGCTCGCGTTGTCCGAAGTGAAGTTCAAGGACGACGCGCATCTGCTGCACATCATCGACAAGATCGTTTCGCCGCTGGGCCGTCGCTGCGATGAAGTGTCGCCGATGGTCGACGCCCGTTTGAAAGACGGCTCGCGTGTAAATGCGATTATTCCGCCGCTGGCAATCGACGGCGCCTCCATGTCGATTCGTCGTTTCGGCGCTGATCCGATTACCTGGGATGACTACGTTCGGTACAAGTCGTGTGCGCCGGAAATGGTGGAGTTCCTGAAAGCGTGCGTGCATTCCGGGCTGAACATTCTGATCGCCGGCGGAACGGGTTCTGGTAAGACGACGCTGCTCAACAACCTGTCGAGTTTTATCCCCGAAGATGAGCGCGTGGTGACCATCGAAGACGCGGCCGAACTGCGTTTGCGTCAGCCGCACGTTGTGCGACTCGAAACGCGCCCGCCGAACCTTGAAGGCAAGGGCCAGGTCACGATTCGCGATCTGCTGGTCAACGCCCTGCGTATGCGTCCTGACCGCATTGTCGTCGGCGAATGCCGCGGTGGCGAAACGCTTGATATGTTGCAGGCGATGAACACCGGTCACGAAGGTTCGATGACCACGATTCACGCCAACAATACGCGCGACGCCGTCCAGCGCGTTGAAACGATGGTCATGATGGCCGGCTTCGAGCTGCCGCAGCGGGCGATTCGCCAACAGTTCGCTTCCGCCGTCAATCTGATCGTGCAGGCCGCGCGTCTGACCGGCGGTCCGCGAAAGATCATCGCGGTAACGGAAGTGCAAGGGATGGAAGGCGACGTCGTCGTCATGCAGGACATCTTCCGCTTTGAGCAGGATGGGGTGAATTCGGAAGGCAAGGCGGTCGGTCGCATCGTCGCAACAGGCGTGCGGCCGCTGTTCATGGATCGCCTGCGATCGCACGGCTGCAGTATCGATCCGACGATGTTCGGCCAGCGCGACCTGGTGACGGACGAGAACAACTAGAAACAGCGATGGACGCCAATCTATGAATATGACTTACATGGCACAGGTTCTCGCGGTCGGCGGCACGGACGCCGTCATGATCATGCTGCTCGTCGTCGGCCCGATCGTGACGGCCTACGGCGTCATGCAGCTGGTCGGAGACCTGCGCGGCTCCTCCAAAAAGAAGATCGCTGACCGCCTGCGCGGCAAATCCGGCAGCGGAGCGGCCGCCAAAGCCACGACCATGGACGACCTCCGTAAGTCCGCCAAGGGCGTGGAGGGATTCCTCGGCACATTCGTCGGAAAGCTCAGCTTCACAAAGTGGCTGCAGACGACGCTCGAACAGGCCAACATGCCGTGGGGCGCTTCACAGGTCATCATCAACCTGACTGTCGTCGCCGCGATCTCGATGGCGGCAACTGTGGCGTTCGGGTTTCACCTGCTCATCGGCATGGGTATCGCCGTGTCGGTGTTCGTGCTGCCGGTCATGTTCCTCGTCTACAAGCGCAAGCAGCGCGTCAACAAGCTCGTGCAGCAGTTGCCCGATGTGTTCGAGTTACTCAGCCAGGCGCTCCGCGCCGGCCACGCGCTTGCGTCCGGCATGCAGGTCATCGCCACGGAGTTGCCCGACCCGGCGGGAACCGAGTTCGGCCGCGTCTTTCAGGAGCAGAACCTGGGCCTGAAGGTCGAGGAGGCGCTGACCAACCTCGCCGATCGCATGGACGTTCTCGACGTCCGCTTCTTTGTGACGGCGGTTCTGATTCAGCGCCAGACCGGCGGCGACCTCGCGGAGGTGCTGGACAAGATCAGCGCCGTCATTCGCGACCGAATCAAACTGCACGGAACTGTGCAGGCGTTGACCGCTGAAGGCCGTTTGTCCGGCTATGTGCTGCTGGCGCTGCCGATCATCGTCTATGCGGCGATGCTGAACATTAACTACGACTACGCCATGACGCTGGTGAACCACCCGACGGGCCAGATGATGGCCACATTCGCGGTTGTTTCACAGATCATGGGGTGGGTGATGATCAAGAAGATCATCAACATCAAGGTCTAGCGGGGAACCGGTATGGGAAATGAACTGATCACAATCGGGGTGCTCGCCATCGTCGGCGGCGGCTTGCTGGTGTACAGCCTCATGCCGCGCCGCCAGGACGCCCGCGACGCCGTCAAACGGCGACTGTCCGGCAAGGGTGGCGAACAGCCCTCGATCATCAAGGAACAGGCCCGCGCGCAGGCGCGCGAGAACCTGGTCAAGAAAGCGACGCCGATGCTGACGCGTCTCATCATGCCGGTTTCGGATGATGAACGGAATCAGCTCCGCGAAAAGCTGATGATGGCCGGCTTCCGGCAGCGCACCGCGCAGACCCTGTTCCTCGCCAGCAAGACGGCTTGTCTGGCCGTCGGTCTCATCATCGGTCTCATCAGCGCCTCCGCGCTCGGCTATACTACGCAGGGCTTCATCGGCGTCACGCTTACCGGCGCCGGCATCGGCTTCATGCTGCCCGGTTTCTGGTTGGGTTTTGTCACGAGTTCGCGGCAGGATCGTATCCGTCGCGGGTTGCCTGATATTCTCGACCTGATGGTCGTATCCATCGAGTCCGGTCTTGCGCTGGATTCCGCGATCAAACGCGTCGGCGAGGAAATGGAACGGGTCCATCCCGATCTGTCGGAAGAGTTTCGAATCTCGACGCGCGAATCACAGATGGGTATCCCGCGCAGCGAAGCCCTCGACAACATGGCCCAGCGCGTCGGCGTCGATGAACTCCGCTCGCTGATCTCCGTCATCGCGCAGGCCGAACGCTTCGGCACGAGTATCGCCAAGGCGCTGCGGAATCAATCCGAAACGCTCCGCTCAAAACGCCGCCTGCAAGCCGAAGAGAAGGCGCAAAAGACCGCCGTCAAGCTGATGATTCCGCTGGTGCTGTTCATCTTCCCGGCGATGGGCATCGTCCTCGCCGGTCCGGCGGCCATCAAGCTGATGGAAGCCTTCTGATCAAGCGAAGAACAACGGGGCGCCGATTGCGGCGCCCCGCTCATTTCTGCGATTCCCCGTTTGCGTCCGCTACGTCGGACACGGCTGGCCGAAGAGCGCCAAGAAACCGGCCAGGTCGCCCAGCGTGATCATCCCATCATTGTCGAGGTCCGCCGCCGGAATGAAGTTCGCGTCTCCGGTCACAGAACCGAACGCTGATAGCAAACCGGCCAGGTCGGCCAGATCGACGCTATTGCTCCCGTCCAGATCGCCGCGGCATGGAAGCAGATCACCACATAAGCCGAGATTCCCCTGCGCGATTGCGAGATCCTCGGGATCGACGATGCCATTCGCGTTCACGTCCGTCGCCGGAACGAAGTCCGCCAGTGCTCCCCCCTGCCCCATGTCTGCAAGGATGGCCGAGATATCGGCCGTGTCGATGCAGTTGTCGCCGTTGACATCGCCCTGGATCACCGGCGGCGCCGGCACAATCACGCCGTCCAGCGGCATCGGCACTTCGAGCACCTGGCTCAACCCGTTTGGCGTCTTCACCCAAAGTCGAATCGGCGTGGTCTGGTCGAACACCGGCAGGTAGAAGTCCGATCGATCATCCGCCGCGACAAACGCCTGATCGAGAACAAGACGCGAGTCCGCCTCCTGTATGACCACCGGCAATTGCGTCAGACGGCTCTTGAACCAGACATGTCGGAGCGTGAGATCGACGCAAACGTGTGGCATCATCGCATCTGCGAATATTCGCATGTGTGGGATCATGCCGTTGTTCAAACCGTACAGATACAGGTCCTGCTCCTGTGGCGTGGTCATGCCCGACAGCACCTGTTGAAGCGATACGTCAACGCGATCGGCGATCAGGTAGCAAACGTTCGCGGCGTTCTGGAAGCGATTGGACCCGGTCACGCCGCCGACATTTACCAGCGCCCCGGCCAGGTTCGCCCAGCCGTTCCGCAACTCCTGATAGACGAAGGGGTCATTGAAGTCGAACACCTGCATCTGATTGCCGATGATCACCAGCGCCTGACGAATTCGAAACACCTGCTGGGCGACCTGGTCGATAAACGGCGACGGCTCGTTCAACTGGACGTCCTGTATCTCCGCCAACAGCGGATCAAGTTCCTGTCCAGCCGCCACCAGTCCTGGTCCGAGATCCTGCACAATGTTGGCGAAGCCAAGCCCCACGGGCGGCCCGTTCGGATCAATGTGGTTCGGATCGAGCGGAAGGAATGACTGGCACGCGAACCACGCGCTGTAAAACGCGCTCGAAAAGTCAGCCGCCTCGCGGAAAGTAGCGCCCCCATTGTCGGTGTAGCGAACGGTCAGCCGGTTCCATCCGCCATGACGCAGCGGCGGGCGCAGCGGTGGAGTAATGAAGATGTTCGGATCGCGCGGTTCCAGCGGCG
>JAGQOO010000360.1 GCA_020427345.1 Phycisphaerales bacterium
CTGGCCGAAAAAAAAGGCTTCTTTTCGCCGAGGTCTACCTCCGGGCGTTCTGGAGCCAGTTTTCCAGTGCCGCCCGCCGGAATGAATAGCGACCGGGTTGCGCGTAGCCCCTTTGGACAAGGGGATTTGTGGGATCGATCACGATCGTGATCAGATCGCCCCCGCGCCCGAATCCGAACAGCCCCTCGCGCCGCCCGCCGATCGGCCCCGTGTTTCCGGGCGGCTGCATAATCGTGGTGATGGGCGGTCGCGTGGCGAGCTGCTGCTGGGCGAGCGTGGCGAAGTTAGAGCTGGCGAAGCTGTTGCTGAGATTCAACAGAGCGGCACGACCCTGGCCGGGGTTCAGGACTCCGAGGCCACTCTGGCGGAGCGTATTGAACGCAACGTTGATGTCACCCTGGCCGAGGATATCCGCGATCGCGACGTTCTGGCGGAGCTGAACTTCCTCGCCCCAACGCCGCATCGCCTGCGTCACAAACTGGCCGGGCTGAAGCTGCCGCCGTTGTGCGGTCATCGAGTTCATCACGTCCACCAGACCCCGATCGAGCAGAAACGCCTCGAACCGGCCGGTGCCGCGCTCGTAATCGATCCCGAAATTCCATGTGCCGCGCTTCGACAGGGTCGCCACCGGCGTGTCCACCGTGAAGTCGCTCTTGAGCCCGCCCTCGGCGACGCCGGCGCGAATGCGTCCATAGCCGACGCCGACGCGGACCCTCTTCGCGTCGTCGGTCAGCAAGGACTCGCTGATCTCGGTCAGGCTGACCGAATCGATCAGCACGCACATGTACGGCTCCTGCTCGCCGAATTGCAGCTTGATCGCGGAGCGCAGGCCGGTGAGCAGCTGGGCCCCGCCGGCGAGTTCGTCGCCTTCCTTGACGGGGGCCCACGCGGCCTCCGGCGACGGACGCGTTTTCACGTCGCCTTTGACTTCGATCGCTCGGGCGACGAGCGGCTTTGCGCCGGCGGGGATCGGCTGGCCGGGCAGTGTTGCGGTGTTGGGTGCAGCCGGATTTGCGGCAGTAGGGCTGCCGGCGCCGGGAGACTTGGGATTGGGGTCGTTGGGGCTGTTGGGCGACGCGTCGGCCTTTGGGGGTTGATCGCTCGGCGTCACATTCGCGCCGGGTGTAGCGGGTTCGGCGCCTCCAGTTGGCTGCGCCGGCTCGGTAACGGGCTGCATTGGAGCCGGATCCGATTGCGCGATTGCCGCGCATGCCGCCCACAATCCGAAGATGCCGACGCAAGCGGCGATCCGCCATCGCGGCGCGTGGCTGATGGCTGGGGCGGAGACGTTGCTCAAACGTGACATAGACCATCCTCCCGAAGCGCCGACATGGCACTGTCGAGATTATTGCGCGCGTCGGCCGGGGGTCAAATGGGCAGCGGCGCCAGGCTTCGGATTATTGAGGAGCCGTACTGGTCACGACGTCCGACACTGCGTTCACGAGGAGAGCGCACGCGCGGCGCGAACAACCGCCGCCGATGTGATACCGAGGGCCTCCATCACCTGCGGGCCGGGCCCACTCATTCCGAAGCGGTCCAGCCCGACCACCTTCCCGTCAAGGCCGACGAACCGATCCCACGTCTCGCGCACGCCGGCTTCGAGCGCCACGCGTCGGCGGCAACTCGCAGGCAGAATCTGCTCGCGGTAACTCTCGGGTTGGCGAAGAAAGCGCTCATGGCAGGGAATCGATACGACGCGGGTTCCCGGCCCGAGTTGTTTCACGGCCGCGATCATGTGCTGTAGCTCGCTGCCCGCTGACATCAGGATGGTGTCCAGCGGCGCCGTTTCCCGGACGGCGACATAACCACCCTTGCGCACGCCTTCGCGGCGCGCCTGGGGATCGATTTCGTTGAGCAGGGGCACGGCCTGACGC
>JAGQOO010000361.1 GCA_020427345.1 Phycisphaerales bacterium
TCAGCAACCCCGCCGGCGCCTCATTCACAAACTGAAATACCGGCTGCCCGGGTTCGGGCGTGAACGGCTCGAGCCGCATGTACACGATCGCGAAATGTCGGCGACCGCCGGCTTCGCGAATGAACCGCCCTTCCGCGTTGGCGGCAACTGTGATGGTCTCGCGATATGCCACGCGCGGCTTGCCAACCCGCACGCCGACATTGAAATCGCGCTCCAGCCGGTGGCACATGACCTCCAAATGCAACTCGCCCATGCCGGAAATCAGCAACTGCCCGGCCTCGGCGTCAGTGCGGCAACTGAATGTCGGATCGGACCGCGCGAGCATCTCCAGCGCCTGAATCAGCTTGTCGCGATCGTTCGACGACTGCGGCTCGATCGACATACTGATGACGGGCTCGGGGAATTCGATGCGTTCAAGCAGGCACGCGCCGTGCTGTTCGCAAAGCGTGTCGCCGGTGAGCGATTCCTTCAGCCCGATGACGGCGACGATGTCGCCCGCGCTCGCCTCTTCGACTTGTTCGCGACGCTTGGCAAACACCCGGAACATCCGCGGCACGTTTTCCTTGCGACCGTTGCGCGGATTGACCACGCGACTGCCGGCCTTGAGCACGCCGGAGTAAATGCGCACAAAGAACAGGTCGCTATGTGAGTCGGCGACGACCTTGAACACGAGCGCCGCCAGCGGCCCCTTCGGGTCGCACGGGCGCTCAACCCGCTTCTCCGGATCATCGACCGCGAAGCCGCGAATCGGCGGAACATCCAGCGGCGACGGCAGAAAATCGCAGACGCGGTTGAGAATGTCGCGCGCGCCGACGTGCTTCAGCGATGAGCCGCACAGCACCGGCTGGCAGCGGCGTTCGATCGTGCCTTTTCGCAAACCGGCGACAATCTGCTCGTCCGCAAGCGACTCATGTGTCAGGTAATGATCCATCAGCGCGTCGTCGAGTTCGGCGACGTGCTCTTCAAGCGAATGCCGGGCGCCGCGGGCCTTCTTCAGCCAATCGGCGGGAATGTCCTCGACCAGGCGCTGCATGATCTCGCCTTCGCGCTGAAAGCGGATGCGCTTCATCTGAATCAGGTCGATAAAGCCGTCGAAGCTGCTCTCAGAGCCCGTGGGCAGATGAATCGGAATCGGGTTTCCGTGCAGGCGTTCGCGGACACTGTCGAGCGCGGCTTCGAAATCCGCGCCGGTCTTGTCCATCTTGTTCATGAAGCAGATGCGCGGCACGTGGTAGCGGTCGGCCTGGCGCCAGACCGTTTCCGATTGCGCCTCGACGCCCTCTTTCGCGTCGAAGACGACCACCGCCCCATCGAGCACGCGCAGGCTGCGCTCGACTTCCGCCGTGAAGTCCACGTGGCCGGGCGTGTCGATCAGGTTAATACAATGATTGTTCCACTCCAGCGTGACCGCCGCAGAGTAGATCGTGATGCCGCGTTGCTGCTCTTCGACGTCGAAATCGGTGATCGTCGTGCCGTCGTCCACATCGCCGGCGCGGTGAATCCGCCCGCTGTAGTACAGCAGTCGCTCCGTGGTGGTGGTCTTGCCGGCGTCGATGTGGGCGGCGATGCCGATGTTCCGGATTCGCCGTATCTGGGATAAGTCGTCCATGGCGGTCGTGCTGCGGGCCTTTCGGGGTCGTCAGTAACGCCGGCGCCGACATCGTTCGGCGGGCTTGATAACTACTATAAGGCGCTTCGGACGAGGCCCCAACCGGGGCCGATTTACGTCACTTCCGCGCAAGGCGGGAATCCAGCCTCCATTCGTCATTCCCGCGAAAAGCGGAACCCAAGCCCATTCGTCATTCCCGCGCAGGGGCTTTATGCAACAGGTTTTTGTTTTCGAAGGTGGTCGCGTGCGAGTCGGATGGCGATT
>JAGQOO010000362.1 GCA_020427345.1 Phycisphaerales bacterium
TCGACATGGCGGCGTTCCGAGCGTTGGAAGCGTTCGCCCAGCTCGGCACCGAACTCGACCCGGCCACGCAGAAGCAGCTCGATCGCGGCAAGCGCATGGTGGAACTGCTCAAACAGCCGCAGTATCAGCCGATGGACGTCATCGACCAGGTACTCAGTATTCACGCCGGCACACGCGGCTTCCTGGACGATCTGCCGCTCGCCCGCGTGCCGGAGTTTGAGCGCGAACTACTCAAGCACTATCGAGACGAGTTCCCCGAAGTTCGCGATCAGCTCGCCCGCGAAAAGAAGTTGACCGACGAGATCGACGCAAAGCTGAAGGAAGTCGTCAAGAACTTCAAGACGCGCTTCACCACCGCGAGCGGCGCTAAGAAGCCCGCGATGGCGAAGGCGTAGACTGCGAATCGACGGCTGACGAGAAAGAACGGATAAATGGCCAAGGCTCGACAGATCATCAAACGCCGCAAGGCGGTGCAGAACATCAAGAAAATCACGCAGACGATGCAGCTTGTGTCGACCGCGCGGTTTCAAAAGTGTCTGCAGCGCGCCACCGCGAGCAAGCCGTACACGGAGAAGATCGCCGAGATGATCGGCGCGCTGTCCGGCTTGGAGAGCATCGACCATCCGCTGCTGAAGCCGAACGAGTCGAAGCAGTCGATCATGCTGGTGATGACGTCGAACCGCGGCTTGTGCGGCGCGTACAACGCGTCCGTCCTGCGCACCGCGCTCGCGCATGAGCGCGCGTTGCAGGCGGATGGCTGGACGCCGTCGATCGAGATGGTCGGCAAGAAGGGTGTCAACTACCTGCGGTTCATCCGCCGCGCCCCGGCGTGGTCGATGACCGACGTCGAAGACCGCATCGAATACAGGCGCGTCGCCGAGCTCGCCACGCGCTACATGACCGCCTACGAGGCCGGCAAGGTCGGCCGCGTTGATATCGTGTACATGCAGTTCATCTCGGTCGGCAAGCAGATTCCGACCATCGCGACGCTGCTCCCGATTGAGCCGCCAAAGGTGGAACAAGGCGCCAACCAGCGCCGCGTCGATTTCGAGTTCTCGCCCGAGCCCGAGAAGCTGCTCGCTCGGCTGATTCCGGAAACTGTCCGCATCCGGCTGTACCAGTATTTCAACGAAGCGATCGTCAGCGAGCAGGTGTTCCGCATGGTGGCGATGAAAGCCGCGACGGACGCCGCCGGCGATATGCAGAAGTCCCTGACAAGAGAATACAACCGCGCCCGCCAGTCGCAGATCACGCTGGAACTGGCCGACATCGTCGGCGGCGCGGAAGCAGTGAAGTAAACAAGAGTCCGAGAGTTTTGGTCCGGGCGGCCGCGGCCGCCCAATTGCGCGGAGCGATTGATGGCAACCAACGGCAAAGTGGGCAGAGTGACGCAGGTCATCGGCTCCACGCTCGACGCGGAATTCGACGTCAAGAATCTGCCCAAAATTTACAACGCCCTGAAGGTCGACGTCACGGTCGATTATGGCGGTAAACCCGTTACCCAGACGCTGTGGTGTGAAGTCGCCCAGCACCTCGGCGGCGGTCGCGTTCGCGCCGTGTCGCTCGGCAGCACCGACGGCCTCGTCCGCGGCGCCGCCATCACCGACACCGGCGAGCCGGTCAAGGTGCCGGTAGGCGAAGTGACGCTCGGCCGCGTTTTCAACCTGGTCGGTGAGCCGGTCGACGGCCGCGGCCCGGTCGCCGCGAAGGAGTCGCGCCCGATTCACCGCGAACCGCCTCCGTTCGACAGCCTCACGCCGAAGACGGAGCAGTTCGAAACCGGCATCAAGGTCATCGACCTGCTCGTGCCGTTCGTCCGCGGCGGCAAGATCGGCCTGTT
>JAGQOO010000363.1 GCA_020427345.1 Phycisphaerales bacterium
TGACGGCGCGGTCATATCGCTGCGCGCCGGCGGTTTCGAAGAGATCAACATCACCGACGACGAGGTCATCGCCGGCGCCGGCGCGGATTTTCCGGCGCTGATCCGTGAAACCATCGCCGAAAGCCGTGTCGGGCTCGAGGCGCTGGCCGGCATCCCCGGCGCCGTCGGCGGCGCAATCCGCATGAACGCGGGCGGGCGGTATGGCGAAGTCGGACAGTTCGTCAAAGACATTACGGTCGTGGACATAGCCGGCGAGGAGCGCGTGATGCCGGTTGATCAAGTCGGATTCGCTTATCGAAGGACAGGGCTCGACAATCTGATCATCACCTCCGCGCGTTTTAACCTGCCCTTCGGCGACCGCGAAGCCGCGCATGACCGCTATCGAGAAATCTGGATCGAAAAGCACGATCAGCAGCCGCCGGTCGCGGCGCGATCCGCAGGTTGCATCTTCAAGAACCCGCTCGGATCCTCGGCGGGGTTGCTGATCGATCGCGCGGGGCTGAAGGGCTTTCGCGTCGGGGGCGCCCGCATCAGTGAGCGCCATGCGAATTTCATTCTCGCGGAGGAAGCGGCGAGTTCGGCCGATGTGCTGCGCCTGATCGATGAGGCGCGCGATCGCGTCCGCCGCGACGCCAATATCGAGTTGGAGCTGGAGATTCAAATATGGTAGCGACCTTCTCCTCTGCTACGGCCTCGACCGGCGCGAGCAGCCTGACGCCCACGAAGCTGCGCATTCTCGCGCTGTACGGCGGCCCGGGAGATGAACGCGAGATCAGCCTCGAATCCGGCCGGGCCGTCGCGGAAGGACTCCGCCAGTGCGGCCATGATGTGCGCCTTTGCGACATCTCATCTGAAGACCTCAGCGCGCTCGAAACGCCTTGCGATGTGGTGTTCCCGATCCTGCATGGCGAGTTCGGCGAGGACGGCCGGCTTCAGGCCATTCTGGAGCAGCGCGGCTTGCGGTTTGTCGGCAGCGGCTCGCGCGCCTCTGCCCTCGCCATGGACAAGGCTGAAACAAAACGCGTCGCCAAGCGCCTCGGCATTCGCACGCCGGCGTGGGACGTGATGGCGCCCGCCGATATCGACAAGCGCGAATGCGCGGTCGGCGCGCCGGCGTTCATCAAACCGGTCGACCGCGGCAGCAGCGTCGGCGCATGCGCCGTCCGGGCTCCGGACGAGATCCGCCCCGCGATCGAGCGCGTCGCCCGCCAGTTCGGCCGAGCGCTGGTCGAGCAGTTTATTGCCGGCGATGAGCTTACGGTCGGCGTGCTCGCCGGCGAGCCTCTGCCGCCGCTGCGGATTCGCCCGCAATCCGGCTTCTACGACTACACGGCCAAATATCATGATGACCGCACCGAATACCTCTTCGATACAGGGTGCGCGCCCGCGACGCTGGCACAAGTAGCCGACTGGAGCCGCGCCCTTTATCAGGACATTGGCTGCCGGCATATGGCGCGGGCCGATTGGCTGGTGGACGCGGACGGCCAAGCTTGGTTCTTGGAACTGAACACGATTCCCGGCTTCACGTCGCATTCCCTTTTTCCAAAGGCGGCGACGCGGATCGGGCTGGATTTCGCGGCATTAGTGGATCGACTCGCCCGAATGGCCATGGAGGACCGTCGATGAGTCGCAAGCGAAGCAAACGCCGCGGGCGGCAGGAAACGCCCGTCTGGCGACAGGTGGCGGGTAACGCCCGTTTATGGATCGCGACGGCCTGGGTGGCGGCGGTCGGGGGCGCGGCGTACGGGCTG
>JAGQOO010000364.1 GCA_020427345.1 Phycisphaerales bacterium
GGCATATCGGAATGGAATCGCCCCCGCGCAGAGCATGCTTACGGCTGCGCCGAAAGCACGGCGCCCAAGCGAGGGTCGCGTTCTTGCGACCCGAGGAATCCCAGCCCGCGCCGCCGTGTGCCACTGCCGTCTCGGCAGTGATCGGAAGGTAGCCGACGGCCTCTTTTTTCCCGACCGTTCTTCCGCCGATGTTCGATTTTCCGCTTGACATCCCACCGCTGATATGTAACCATCTGGTTACTAATGACGCCCGATGCGATGGACGCCGTATTTCTGGCCCTCGGCAATGCGACCCGGCGGCGCATTCTCGACATCGTGAAGGCGTCGCCCGGCTGCAACGTCAACGACATCTGCGCGTATTTCGAGATCAGCCGCATCGCGGTCATGAAGCACCTCCACGCGCTGGAGGACGCGAAGCTGCTGACCTCGGAGAAGCGCGGGCGCGATCGGCGGCTGTACTTCAACGCGGTCCCGATCCGCATGATCTATGACCGCTGGACGACGGAGTTCAGCAGCCTGTGGGCGGAGCGGCTGACGCGGATCAAGTACGCGGTCGAGGGCGCCAGCGAGACGCGACCGGCAGAAACAAAACCGTCAACACGCGGCAGTATCAAAGCCGAGAAACAGGCGAAGCGCGGAAAAAGGAAACGCGATGGCTGAGACAACCCGGGCGGTGTTTTCCGTCCACATCCGAGGAACAATCGACGCGGTCTGGCGGGAAATCACCAAGACTGATGAGCCCCAAGGCGCCATGTTCAACATGTGCCTCGACACGAAGGGCCTCGCGCCCGGCGAGAAGATCTTCATGCGGACGCCGAATGGCAAGTTCACCGGCGTTGTGGGCGAAGTCCTCGAGTTCGATCCGCCCCACAAGTACTCGCATACGTTCAAATTCACGAACTACGACGATCCGCCGTGCAAAGTGACGTATGAACTGACGGAAAAGGACGGCGGCGTCGAGTTCAAGCTCATCGTCGACGACATGCCTGTCGGCACGAAGACCGCCAAGGACATGACCGGCGGCGGAAAGATGATCGTCAACACATTGAAGGCGATTGTGGAAACCGGCCGACCGCCGATGTTCACGCGCGGGCTGTATCGCATGTTCGCCCTGCTGGGCCCGTTGATGACGCCGAAGCGGTGTCGCTCGGAAAACTGGCGATAGACGTGCTTGTGTGCGTGTTGTGATCAGAAATCAACCAACGGAGGTTTCATCATGTTGCGAAGCATCGGGGCGATTGCCGCCGGCGTCGTGGTCTGGGCCGTATTGTGGCTCACGGGCTCGGCGATCATTACCGCAAGTCTGACCGACGGGATCGTTGAAGGAGCGCCGATCACGGACGCGGGATTGCTATCGATTCTGCTCGGTCTGAGCGTGCTGATTTCGCTGATCGCCGGCTGGACGACGAGCATACTGGCGCCGCGCGCAGTATTCGTTCACACGTTCATCCTGGCGATTCTGCAATTGGCCCAGGGCGTTTTTGTGCAGGCGCAGTACTGGAACCTGATGCCGCTCGGCTATCACGTCACGTTTCTCGGCCTGCTGGTTCCGATGATTCTGCTCGGCGGCCGGATCCGCGCCCCGAGCACAGCGCCCGCGCCTCAACTCGCCTAGAGGCGCCGGGCCATTTTCGCGGGCGCGCCGGGTCCCGCCCGGTCGCGCCCGCGTTTTT
>JAGQOO010000365.1 GCA_020427345.1 Phycisphaerales bacterium
GTAGTGCTCGAATCCAACATCAAGCGCTCGTTCGACATCCGCGTGCCAGGTTTCACGCGCGGCATGCTCCGCAACGATCGGCCCCGTCCACACATCCCAGTTGGTTCGCGACATTGCCGCGATATCGCGGCGCGCTCGAGACTGGAGATCAGAAGCCGACAGGTTCCGCGCGACAACCCGCAGCATCCGCGTTCCGGTGCTCTCGCGTTGCGCCTCGATTGACGCTGATTGCGGAATCGTCACGACCCGGCTGTCGTCAAACGCCCCAAGTCGCTCCTGAAGGCGTGACATCAGCGACGCGCGAATCGCGGCTTCCGCGTCCGGCGTGACCTTGTTCAAACAGATGTACAACTCCCGAGCAAGCGGCGCGATCTGTTCCAGAAGCGTCCAGACCGTCAGGTCGGCGTATTTTTCTCTGCTGACCACGAGCACGACCGCGTCGCACAGCCCAATCAGATCGATCGTGACGGCTCGATACGCCGCGCTCTCCGCCGAATCAAAGTCCGGCGTGTCCCAAACGACGACATCAGCCTCAAAATCGGCCCTCACCCGCTGAAATCCGATGACGCGGCGCTCCTCCCGCGACAGCTCGCCGGACGGCTTAACGGCGAAGTCCGGAAACGCGCTCGCGAGCCAATCAGTCAGTGCGGCGCCCCCCGCCTGAAAGCCGTGCGCCTGCGTCGTGTGACCGGCGAGCGGACTGACGTCGGCGGCCTCGACGCCGAGCATGTGATTCACCACGGAACTCTTGCCGACCTGCGTGGGGCCGACAACGGCGACGTGGGCGGGCGCCGGTGGGCGCGTGAGGGCGTCAGCCGCCCGCTCGGCCAATTGCAGGGTCGATGCGGCGGCGGCGTTCGCATCGCCGGCGCGCGAGGGCCAGGCGCCGCGCAGGACGCTGACGAACCGCCTCAACCGTTGAAAATCCTCTCCCGCGTCGCCCATTGGCTCATTCTCGGATCACATGCCCTGCTCCGCAAACGCGGAGTTCGCCGGGCCAAGGCGTAATATTGGAAATTTTTGCGGACTTTTGCACCAGACCGGGTTAGACTGCGCGAATCATGGGGGTGGTTCCCGGGCGCTTTTCCCGTCGCGCCCATCATCCCAATCTCGCCAACACACCGGGAGTACGACATGCGCAAATGGTTTGCTATCAGCGCCGCCTTGTGGCTCAGCGCGCCAGTTTGGGCCGCCGGAGGGGACATCATCGTCGGCGACCTGTACAGCCCCGCACATTGGGGGCAGGTCGGAAACATCCGCGCGTATTCGATCGGGACAATCTCGTGCAACCTGGGCGATACGTCGATCCCATTCAATTCGTCGACGCCCAATCACCCCGTCATCGCCCAGAACATGTATCGCCTGCGAGACGGGCGGTTCGAGCAGATCGGGCAGAGCTGGCTGAAACACGCCTTCGCAGCGCTTTCGGGCAATGTGTGCGGAACGTGTCAGGGCGGTGGCGGCGGACTCGGCCCCGGATGCTCTGACCCCTATAGCGGCGGCCTGAACGGCAGCGCGGGTCGATTGGGCCCCCGATCCGAAGTCAATGTGTACACCGGCACATTGATTCCCAACCATGCGACGCCGTCCGGCGACACCACGCTCGCGGGGCGCGTGCAGGTGCTTCAGGCCGATCTCGAACCGGCGCAGAATGCCGGCGCGCGGTACTTC
>JAGQOO010000366.1 GCA_020427345.1 Phycisphaerales bacterium
CCAGCCGATCGCCATGAATGCCGAGCACGCGCCCGCCCTCGGCCGCCGGGTTCGGCTCCGGCGCGGCGTCCGTCGCATACAAAGCGCGGCGTTTCTGTGACTGACGGTCGATCGCGAAAATCTGACCGCTGTCACGGTCGATCCAGGCGATCCAGTTTTCGCTGGCGACGATGTCGCTGTCGATCGCGACGATGTCGGCGGCGAGGTTCGTCGTTTCGCCCGTGGCCAAATCGACTTCGGTCAGATGCGCCGTCTGCGCCGTCGGCTCAGCCGGGGGCAGCCCGACGCCCTGGCGCTGAACAAGCAGGAACTTGCCGGCGCTGCTTTCGAACCCGAGGAAAGCGCTCCCGGCGAACGGATCAAACGGGCAGCCACCAAGCGACAGCACGACCGCGAACAAGGCGACCATCAGACATGGGCGAGTCATGCGTGATCTCCCGAGAAACCGACATTGGCGGCCGCGAACGCGTCGCCAGACGACGAAGTATCGGCCCCTCCCGGGTGTCTGACCAACCGACTCGCCCCAAGCGCGCACGGATCAGCAGCTTGCGCCAAACACCGCGAGCAGGCCGGCCAAATCCGCCAAATCGATCGAACTGCTCAAGTCGAGGTCCGCGGCCGGATTGAAGTTCGGGTCCGTCGAAATCGTCCCGAAAGCGGCCAGCAGGCCCGCGAGGTCAGCGAGGTCGACGATGCGGTCGCCATTCAGATCACCCGGACACGGCGGTTGAGAGGCAACGTTGACACGAATCATCCACGGGAAGTCGGCGCCGTAGGCCCACAGAGCGCCGGAATCGCTCGAAAACGCGAAGCCGGCTAACGCGCCGGCGCCACTGAAAAAGCCGGTGTCGGCGTACGACCAATAGAATCCGCCGTTAGCCGGCGCATCCGCCGAAATCACCAGCCAGTAGGTTGTGTTGGGGTCAAGCGCGACGGGGGCGTCGGGCACAAACGTGCGCGGCCCAATCGGCCCAAAGAGATTCGGCACACTGAGCGTCATGAGCGTCGCGCCGATCGCACCGGCGTCGTCCGCGCGAAGCTCCGCGTAAGTTACGGGGACTCCGTTGCCATCACCGCATACGACGTCAATCGAGTCGAGCGCGTACGACGATCCGTCAGTAACAAACGACTGTCCGGCCCAGTACCACCCGTCGTTGTCGTGAGTTGGAACCAGTAGATTCGGCGCCCCACCGATCGCGGTACTGGCACGGATCGGTTCGTCGATATTGCTGACCAACACGTCGGCATGAGCGAATGGGGCGACGCAAGCGAACGCCGGCAGAACAATCACAATGAAGCGCAACATCCTTTTCTCCTGAACTCACCGCTGAAGCGCGGGGACTCGACTTCCTCCGGCAGAACGCCTGCGGAGCATCCCGCGCAACCGCGCGGTTTGCAGTCGGGAGCAAAGCGACGCCCCACATCGGGATTCACACAAGTTTTTTCTGGGCCGCCTTGAGCTGCGCAGCCGGAGGGCGGCTGTATGCCACGGCGGCCCGGCGGGGCGCGATCAAACCGCCGTCGCTTTACCCAGCGCGCGCCCGGGCTATAATGCCGCGTTCGTCTGGTGGGGTAGCTCAGCTGGCAAGAGCGGCGGATTCATAACCCGCAGGTCCGGGGTTCAAGTCCCCGCCCCGCT
>JAGQOO010000367.1 GCA_020427345.1 Phycisphaerales bacterium
ACTTTCGCGGATGGGGGCCGCTTGGGCCGGTCATGCGCGGCTGGCTGCGGGCGAATCACGTAGACACATTGCAGCCGTACGCGGACGAGTTCGCGCGGCTGTTCGAGGAGGCGCGGATCGAACGATGGATGGGCGGCTACAACTTCACCGCGACGGGGCGACGGACGGCGTGAGCCGACCCTGGACGGTCATCGACATGCCGACGCCCGGCGATCGACCGCTTCTTGAGCGGCTGGTCTTCAGCGGCATCGTCTTCAACATGTCCTGGGAAGATCCGGAGATGGACCGGCGCGCGTTCAATCTCACGTCGCGCGATACGGTCATCTCCATCACATCCGCCGGCTGTAACCCGCTGAACTTCCTGACGCAGTCGCCGGCGCGGCTGATTTCGGTCGACGGCAATCCCGCGCAAAACGCGGTGATGGAGCTCAAACTCGCCACGATCGCCACGCAGGACCACGGTACTTTTATTGACATTTTCGCCGCCCGCCGGCCCGCGGTCGTGTCGCCGATTTATCGTCGTGATCTGCGGCCGCTGCTGTCGGACAAGTCGCGCGCGTTCTGGGACAAGAACCTGTGGATGGCGCACCGCGGCTTGTACAACTTCGGGAAAATGGGTCTGGCGACGCGGCTGGTTCGCGCGATGCTGCCGTTGCTCGGTCTCCGTCGGCCGATCATGGAGCGCTTCTTTGAGATCAGCGATCTCGATGAGCAGCGCGCCTATTACCATAAGCACATCGCCCCGCGCCTGTGGGGGCCGCTCATCAAGCGACTCTGCGAATCGCAGACCTTCATGTACTTCTGCGGCGTGCATCCGACGCAGCTCCGGCTCATCGACGGCCGCCACGGGATTTACGAATTCGTCAAAGAGCGAATCGAATACGCGCTGACGCAGGTGCCGATTTACGACAACTACTTCCTGAGCGTTACGGCCACCGGGCGCTTTCGCGGAAATCGCGTGCCGCCGTACCTGGCCGAAGAGAACTTCGATACGCTTCGCGAGAATCTCGATCGCGTGACAGTCGTCAATGGCTGGCTCGGCCCGTATCTCGACTCGCAACCCGCCGGCAGTATTCAGAAGTTCAACCTGCTCGATATTTTCGACTGGATGACGCCGGAGATGTTCGAGTCGACGTTGAACAGTGTGCTGCGGGCCGCCGCGCCGGGCGCGACGATGATCTATCGCTCCGGGAGCTATACGTTCGATCCGCCGCCGTCGATTCTGTCGCGCGTGCGGCGGCATGACGACATCGCCCGCGAGTTGTTCAGCACGGACCGGTCCGCGACGTACGGCAGCTTCTATGTTCTGAGCACGCCGGACGAGGCGCCTGCCCGCAGCAGCCGGCGCGTCGCCTCGGCCTGATCGCCCGCGCGATGGTGAACGAAGCCGCGATTCGCCGGGAGATCTGCGAGATCGGACGCCGGGTATATGCGCGCGGTTTCGCCGCCGGCAATGACGGCAATATCTCCTTCCGCCTGAACGCCAACGAAGTTGTGTGCACACCGACACTGATCTGCAAGGGGTTCATGCGCCCTGAGGACCTGTGCGTTGTTAATCTCGCGGGGGAGCAGGTCGCGGGTCACACGCGTCGCACAAG
>JAGQOO010000368.1 GCA_020427345.1 Phycisphaerales bacterium
CCATACGTCACCGCAAAAATCGCCATCCGACTCGCACGCGACCACCTTCGAAAACAAAAACCTGTTGCATAAAGCCCGTGCGCGGGAATGACGAAGCGGCGGACTTGGGCCTCGACTGCGCGGGGCGGCCGGTGGCGCCGGGCGAGGGCGCGTTGCCGCTAACGACTTCCCGCCGCCTCCATCTCCAACAGCCGCTTCTTCCGCGCCACGCCGGACGGGCCCGAATATCCGCCCAGTCCGCCGTCGCTACGCACGATGCGATGGCACGGCACGATCAGCGGAAACGGGTTGCGGGCCATCGCTGTCCCGACGGCTCGCGCCGCGCCGGGGCGGCCGACGCGTTCGGCGAGGTCGCCATACGAGGCGGTTTTGCCATAGCCGACCTGTCGGCAGGCTTGCCAGATGTCGCGCTGCAGGTCCGATCCGCTGTCTGGGTCGAGCCGCACGCTGAACTTGACGGCTTCGCCGGCGAGATAGCGGCGCAGTTCGTCGACGAGCGTTGGCGCGAGCGTCGCGTCCTCTTTCGCGGCCGGGCATTCGCGCGCCAGGTCTTTCTTCACCGCCGCCTGCGATTCCGACCAGCACACGCGCCGCAATCCGCGCTCGCTCATGACAATCGCGATCGCCCCAATCGGCGTCTCGACAAATCGATATGCGAGTTCCGTCGCTGCGACGGTTTTCGTGGATGTCGACAGCGCGACTTTCGCGAACGTCGCTGAACCGCGGGTGGCCTGGCGTGAGTCGAGCGTGCTGAGCATCGCGTTTTTCCTCCGGTTTGATTGCGGCCGCCGTGCCGCATTTGATGATGGCGATATCATACCCGCATGTTCTGGCAGACGCCGCCAATCGAACCGCCGCCGGCGCCGACCGGCGACGCGACGCCGACCGTTCCGGCCGAGCCGCTGGAACAGGCCCGCCAACTCGTTGAAAGCTGGCTGCCGGGCGGGTTGACGCAGTACCTGATCGCGCTGATCGTCATTCTGGCGGCGGCGCTGCTGCTGCGGCGCTGGCTTAGCGGCCGGCGCGAATCCGCGTATTTCCGCCAACATGCCCGCGAAGTGAAGCAGCGTCAGGCACAAGTCGAGCAGGAGCGCCAATCGGCGGGACGCCTGGCGTCGCGGATCATCGCGACGAGTTCGACGTCCGAGATCGCCGGGTTCGATGTCAAACGCCAGGTCGAAGCCCTGTTCACCGACGGCCACGCCTCGGCGGCGGACGCGGTCGCGGTGGTGAAGGCGCTTGCGGTAAAGAAAGGGGCCAACGCGCTGATCAACCTGCGCAGCGAGCGACACGCGTCAGGGAAATACGTGGCAAACGCGGACGCGGTGATTGTGCAGCCGCGGGATTTGGGGGGTGGCGCCGGCTGATCGCCGATAGGATGAATGGGACGCTCTCAGGAGGCCGCGTTGAATCGGACGTTCGAGCAAATCAAGCTGACCAACCTGCTGTCATTCGGTCCGGACACGCCTGCGCTGGAGTTGTTGCCGCTGAATGTGCTGGTTGGGCCGAATGGGTCGGGGAAGTCGAATCTGTTTTCGGCGCTGAGCATTCTGCAGGCCGCGCCATCGAAGATTACAAGGCCCATACGGCA
>JAGQOO010000369.1 GCA_020427345.1 Phycisphaerales bacterium
ACGGCTCCGCCAACCCACGCTGAACGGCCGAAGGCGTCAACGACCCTTATCTTACCGCTGAGATACACCGCTATACGATTCAGTACAAACACGGCGGCTACTTCACACGTCGGGTTCGAGGCAAGGACCCAGCCATAGGCAATTGTTCGCAAGCGGACGATCCGATCTTCTTGTACGCTCCAACGCCAAACGCTGACAGAATCTCCGCCCGAGTTAGCGGCGATCAGGTCATCCGAAATATAGTACGCTCTGTTAATACTGGCCGACCACGCCAGTAGGCCTTCCGGAGTACAATACGCTTCCGTGCGAATCGCCGAACCGACCAGGAGCATCGAGTCAGACGCGTTCCAACTGAGCGTGCACTTGTCGTTTTTGCCCAGGGTTATGCCGGTGGCGAACCAATCGACGCATACGCCATTGCCATCCAGAATGGAAACGCTGACAAGTCCCTGCTGGGTCGTTGCGACCGCAAGCAGCAAGCCCGAGGCGGACCACTTGACGCCCACCGCCGAACATCTGTTTTGAGAGCCGCCAAAGCGGGACGATGTCGTCCACAAGTCTCCGTTTGAAACTGCGATGGCGATAGAATTCGGTTCAAGAACATCCAGTGCTACCGGTAACCCTGCGGCTCGACTGCGAACACCTTGCGTTTCGCCAGAACGCCAAGTGATCAACGATCTCGCATCGGTTGACCACACCGTCAGCGGTCTTTGAGGGGAGCCCGGGCGGGACCACACAATAGCGAGTAGGGCCAGTATCGCGCTCACCAGTGCAATCGTCGAAAAGCTCCGAAGTCTCTCGTGACTACCAGCCACAGTCCGTTCCATTAAGGTACCCGGGGAACTTACGGACGTTAACAGTTGGCGGCCTCAGCGATAAGCAGGCGAGGCCACAACGCGAAAGGCAACTCGCGATGCCTGTGTTGCTGTTACTCCCGCCGTGTGGGTGTCCGGGGTAGGGGTTGTAGTCGCAGTCTGGCCCGCATTGCGTCGGACAGTCATTTAAACAATTGCAGCAATCCGAGTTGGCCGGCTGAGCGGCTCCGATCGGACTGTTGACCAACGTGCCACCACCAACCCATTGGGGGATCGCCGGCACAGGCGGAGAACTGCGGACGTTGTTGCTTTGCCAAAAACAGCACCCTTGGTTTGAGCCTCCATCGTGGTGCCCATAATCAATGGTCGCCTCGGTTTGTCCATTCTGGTCAAGTAGACTGATCCCCATATGCATAAAAGGGCCCCAGACTTCAGTTTCTCGGAATTGAACCTGACAGCTTGCGGTAGGATCGGGCCGAGGTGTTCCTGGTGGCGGATTGCCAGGAATGGGCTTCGGAATAACATCGATAAACGGGCCGATACCCGGACTTAGCTCCGGCCCCCTCGGGTCCAGCCCATTCACGGGGACGGAATCCGCAGTGGAACTCGCCACGTGTGTAGATAGGTGAGGGCGCGATTATCTACTTGACGCGCGAACTGGGCCCTCG
>JAGQOO010000036.1 GCA_020427345.1 Phycisphaerales bacterium
CGGCGCGAATCTCACGGCGGAGTCGGAGTCATACGGCGCCGCAATCACGCGGTATGGTCGCGAGCACTTGTGGATGGTGGCTCTTTCAATGCTGGCGGCGATTGTTGTTGCTATCCCGCTCGGCGTTATCGCGGCGCGGAATGAAGCCATCGCACAGGTTGTGCTCGCGACGGTTGGGATCATCCAGACTGTGCCGTCGATCGCGCTGCTCGTGTTGCTGATTGCGCCGATTGGCGCCGTCGCCCGATCCATCGGCATGACCGATACGCTCGGCTTTCCGCAGGCGGTCGTGGCGCTATTCCTGTACAGCCTGCTACCGATTGTGCGAAATACGTACACCGGCTTGCGCAACGTGCCGGGGCCGTTGCGCGATTCCGCCATCGCGCTCGGATTGTCGCGCTTTCGCCGCCTATGGCACATCGAGTTACCGCTCGCCTCGCGCACGATTCTCGCGGGCGTCAAAACGGCGGTCGTTATCAACATCGGCTTTGCGACGCTGGGCGGGTTTATCGGCGCGGGCGGCTTTGGGGACGCGATATTTACCGGCATTCGCCGCCAGGACACGACGATGGTGATCTGGGAAGGCGCAATACCGGCGGCGGCACTCGCCATCGGCGCGCAGTTGTTGTTTGAGTGGGTGGAGCGCCTGATCGTGCCGCGCGGACTGCGAATCGCGGCGCGCAGCTCGGATTGATCAGTTTTGTTCACACTAATTTTCGCGCGTCATCGCGCGAGATTCGCTGATAACGGCGCGTCACGCGCGATTCCGCGCCGCCTGCGCCCTTCGAGACGCGCTGCAACACTTGACTCGAAGTCGCCACCAGCTAAAACCCGAGGATAGTCCATCCGAATCCAGCGCCCGGCGGTTCTTACGCTCAACCGGCAACGCAAACGGAAAGGGGGACGGGGATGACGCATCTGTCGACGGCGCATCGCGCGGAAACGCCGTCACTCGCCCGCCGATATGAGCAAGTGCGGTCTTTCAGTGAGCGCATTTGTGCGCCGCTGCTGCCTGAAGACTACGTGGCGCAGTCGATGCCGGAGGTCAGTCCGACCAAGTGGCACCTGGCGCACACGACCTGGTTCTTAGAGACGTTCATTCTCGCCGATGCGCGCGGCTACCGCCCGTTTCACCCGGAATTCCGCTACTTGTTCAACTCGTACTACAACACCGTCGGCGCACAGTTCCCGCGCGCGAATCGTGGATGCCTGTCGCGCCCTGGTGTGGATGAGATTCACGCGTATCGCCGCCACGTTGATGCGCATATGCGCGCCCTTCTCTCGGATGGCGTGTCCCGGAAATCAGCCGACATTGTCGAAATCGGGTTGAATCATGAGCAGCAGCATCAGGAACTGATGCTGACCGACATCAAACACGTGCTTGGCGCGAACCCGCTTCGGCCGGCATATGCGGAAGCAGTCGACCCGGTCGACGAGGAGGATGCGGGTGATGCGGGCGAGATCGGGCGGTTGCGCTGGGCGAGCTATGCGGAGAACGTGCGCGAAATCGGCGCCGGGCCGGACGGATTCGCGTGGGATAACGAGCAACCGCGGCATCGCGCGCTGATTCACGGCTTCGATATCGCCACCCGGCTGGTCACAAACGGCGAATACCTCGAATTCATGCGCGACGGCGGTTATTCGGCGGCCAACCTGTGGCTGTCGGAAGGCTGGGACGCTCTTCGGCGCGAAGGGTGGGCGGCGCCGCTGTACTGGTTTCAGGGCGAAGACGGCGTTTGGCGCGAGTACACGCTGCGCGGCGTTGAGCCGTTGCGGGCGAACGCGCCGGTTTGTCACGTGAGCTATTTCGAAGCGGACGCGTTCGCCCGCTGGCGCGGGGCGCGCCTGCCGACTGAGTTTGAGTGGGAGCTGGCCGCGGGTGACGCCGACGCCGCGTCAAATCTGGCCGATGATTGGCGCCTGCGCCCGATGCCCGCCCCGGACCACGACGGATCGACCTGTCATCAGATGCTCGGCGACGTGTGGGAGTGGACGGCGAGCCCGTACACCGCCTATCCGGGATACGTCGCGCCAAGCGGCGCGTTCGGCGAATACAACGGCAAGTTCATGTGCAACCAGTTCGTGCTGCGCGGCGGGTCATTCGCCACGCCGCGCGATCACATCCGAATCACTTACCGCAATTTCTGGCCGCCGGCGACACGATGGCAATTTGCCGGCATTCGTTTGGCTCGCTGATCGGAACAGGATGGCTATGCAGACAAAACCCCGCAAAAGCGCTACGCGTCGTCTGAAACTCGAGGATCAGTCCTCTTCGACAAGCGAGATGTTGAAGGATGTGCTTCACGGTCTGAAACAGACGCCGAAGTGGCTGCCTTCGCGATATCTTTACGACGAGCGCGGTTCCGAGTTGTTTGAGCGGATCTGCGAAACGCCGGAGTATTACCCGACGCGCACCGAGATCGGCATCCTGGAGTCGGCCGCGCGCGAAATCGCGCAGCGGATCGGGCCGGGATGCGTGTTGATCGAGCCGGGCGCCGGCGCCAGCCAGAAGGTCCGCATCCTGCTGGATCATCTTGAGTCAATCGCGGGGCTCGTGCTCGTTGATATCTCCGGCGATCATCTGCTCAGCGCGGCGCAGACGCTCGCCGCTGACTATCCGGCGTTGAAAATCGTGCCGGTATCGGCGGATTTCCTGCGACCGATTGACATTCCCGAAATCGCCGACGCCAGGCGGCGCGTCGTGTTCTTCCCCGGCTCGACGATCGGCAATTTCCCGCTCGACATGGCCCTAGACGTACTCATGGCGTTTCGTGCCGATGTTGGCGACGATGGTGGTTTGCTGATCGGCGTTGATCTGGTCAAGGACGCAAAAACGCTCGAAGCGGCCTATGACGACGCCGGCGGTGTGACGCGCGCGTTTACGTTCAACCTGCTTTCGCGGCTCAATCGCGAGTTGAAGGCGAACTTCGACGCGAACAAGTTCCGCTATCAGGCTCGCTTCAATACGACACTCAATCGCATCGAGTCGGGCGTCATCAGCCTGAGCGAGCAGCGCGTGCGCATCGGCAATCACACCGTGAGACTCACCGCCGGCGAGCGAATTCGCACGGAAGTGTCGCAGAAGTTCACGCTCGATAGCTTCGCCGAGTTGGCGCGGAAGGCCGCGTTCGAGGTGGAGCAGGTGTGGCGCGACGAGAAGGCGTGGTTCAGCGTTCAGTACTTACGCGCCGTCTAGGCCTCGTGCCGGCTGAACCAGACGCCGAAGACCGTTTGGAGCAGGATGCGGACATCCAGTCCGATGCTCCAATGGCGGATGTAGTGCACGTCGTGCTGGATGCGCTTGCGGAGTGAGGTGTCGCCGCGATAGCCGCGAATCTGGGCGTAGCCGGTCATGCCGGCCTTCATCTTGTGCCGCAGCATGTAGCGCGGAATCTGTTCCTTGAACTGCTCGATGAATTCGGGGCGCTCCGGTCGCGGACCGACGAGCGACATTTCGCCGATCAGCACATTGAACAGGTTCGGGAGCTCATCGAGGCTCGTGCGGCGCAGAAAGGCGCCGAGGCGCGTGCGATGCGGGTTTTGTTTTGACGACCAGACCGGGCCGTGCTTTTCGGCCTCAACGCCCATGGTGCGGAACTTCATCATGACGAACTCGCGCCCGTCGAGACCCATGCGGCGCTGGCGGTACAAGACCGGTCCGGGGCTTGTCAGTTTGATCGCGACAGCAATCAGCGCCATCGGGACGGCGGCGATCAGCAGACAGAACGCGCCGACAACCACATCGAATGCGCGCTTCATCACCGCGTTCCATCCGTACAGCGGCGTCTGGCGCAGCGAGAGGACCGGCAATCCGTCAAGAGACGATATGTCCGGGCGCATCGTGTACGAAGGTCGGATTTGCGGGACGAGGCGCAGGTCCGCCATCGTGGTCTCGAGTTCGGACAGGACGCGCGCCGTGCGATGCGCCTCTTCTGCAGGCAGGGCTACGAATACGGAATCGACCGTGTTTTCTTCGAGGATGCGCTTGGCATCCGCCAACGGTCCGAGCAGCGGCACGCCCTTGATCGAGCGGCCGGCGCCATTGCCGGGTTCGCCGCCGGCGCCGGCCGTTGGAGAGTCGGCCTGATCAGGCCGGGCCGGCTGATTTTCCTGGATGCCGAAGTCGTCGATGAAATAGGCGACTTCGATGCCGGTCCAGGTGTTTCGACGGATCGCCTGAAGCAGTCGCTGCGCCGCGCGGCCGCTGCCGATGATCGCCGCCCGCCGCATGTTCCACCCGCGCCGACGCATGTACTGCAGGATCACGCGGACGACGCCGCGAAACATGGCGAACAGCGTGGTCCCCATGATCGCGTAGGTGAGGATGAACCGGCGTGAGAGCTTGTTCGTTTCGGGCAGGGCGTAGTCGATGATGATGACGGCGGCGATGGCGACCACAAACGCCTTGACGATGTCGCGCGTTTCGGTGAACAGGGACCGATCCCGACGCGGGCGATACAGGCGAAGCCGATAAAAAATGAGCAGGTGAGCGAGAACGACCAGCGGCAGCAGCGGCAGGAACTTGTCGTCGAGACTCGGCACGCCCTTGGTCGGGTCGACGGTCAGCAAAGCGAATCGCAGCCAGTAGCTGACCAGCCACGCGATGGCGACAGCGAACGCGTCGGCGACGACGAGCAGGCTCACCATCAACTGGCTGTGCTGTTTTAGCATTCGGCCGGGCTGCTCCCCAGACGCGCCGCCCGCCCCACGGGCCGGCGCTAGAGACAATTATTTCGCGGAATTCGTGGCTGGCAAGGGGGCTAGGCCGATTGCTTGCGGACGGTCATGTCGAAGCTGCGAACCATATTGGCGTAAAGCGTCAGCGTGATGGCGATGTAAAGCCCGAGGGCGATCAGGGCGGTGATAGTGCGCGTGATCCGCACCTGCGCAATCGCGCGACCGGAGGAACTCATTCCGTCTTCGAACGCCGAGCGATGATCGATGAGGATCTGGATCGCGCTGATCGGAGTAAACGGATAGACGATCGAACGGATCATCTCACCGCCGCCGCCGAGCGCAAACGCGCAGGCGAACAGGGCGCCCGAGCCGATCAGGACGATCGACGTGGAGATCATGACCGCTTGCACGGTCTTGCGGCTGGCGAGCGAGAATTGCAGGCCGATCATCGCGGACAGCGAGCAGAACGCCAGAATGAGCAGGGGGGTAAGCACGACGGCTTCGGGCGTGGTCACCATCGTGGTCTGGCCGTAGGACAGCAGGTCGGCGAATACGAACGCAAGCAATGTGACGGTTGGCGCCACGACCATCGGCACGACAAAACTCACCAGCCCCCGCAGCATGCCAAAGATGATGTACTTGCTGGTGAGCGGCGTCGTCAGCAGCAGTTCCATCGTCAGCGACTCTTTCTCGCGCGTCAGCGTCGTGGCGGCGGTATTGGTGACGACCAGCAGAATCACGGCGGTTTGAATCCAGATCAGCGCGACCAGCCACTTGCGAACCACGACTTCGAGCGGAATCCCGCCCGAAGCGAACCCGGACCACTTTGCGCGATACGCGAACACCAGCGCCAGGCCGGCGATGCTGCCGATTACCAGAAAAACGTAACGGAGCGTTGCGCTCCCGCCGGCGGAGCCGCGCGTATTCGCCTCACGCCAGGCGATCGGATTGTCCCACACGCGACGGGGCGTTCGACGGCGTTCTTCGGCGGGCGCGCCGCGCTTGAAGAAAGAAGTGAGGCGAGACCAGAATGTGATTTCGCCTTCCTTTTGCCCGGCGCGCACGAAAATCAGGCTGAACGCGATCAGCACGATCGACAGCAGTGTCGTCAACGTCATGTAGGCGGCGGCCGGGTGAGCGAGCATCCAGCCGAACGGCCAGCCATAGTGCGCGACGTCGGCGTACTTCGGCGCGGGTGTCTGGCCTGTAACGACAAACAGCGCCAGGAACGGGTGAATCGGCGCCAGCCAGCTCATATGCCCTTCGAAGTCGGAACCGCGCAGCGGGTCTGTGCCGGTTGGGGCTTGCGAACAGATTCCAAGCTGGCTCAGGCTGATTGCCCATATGCCGAGCAGGTAGATTGCCACGCCGACGAAGAACGAGAAGATCGTGCGCCGCGTCCCGCGGCGGATGATGCTGATGGTGATCGCGAGTGAGCCCATGACGAGCGCGGTAGTAGCGGCGAGCCCGAAGCTGTAGAACACCTCGGACGTTGTGACGCCGCCGAAAATCATCGTGATGCAGAAAATCGGCAATCCCGACAGCAGCAGCACCCAGACGAAGAACAACCGGCTAAGCAGCGAGCCGAGGATGATCTGCCCGGAACTGAGCGGCGTTGTGAGCAGGATGTCGAACGTGTTGGAGTCTTTTTCCTGCGTAATGGCGCCGGCGGCGAAAACCGGGGCGATGAACGCCATCAGCGCGAGTTGCACGAGGCTGACGCCCTTGAACGTGTTGGTCGCGTTCTTGGCCATTTCGGCGAGCGAATCATCCTGCGCGGAAAACAGTGTCTGGCCGAAGATGATGACGACGACGAACAGCACGACGAGGTAGGCGAGGCGCGCCCACAAATGGCGAATGCGCTTCCCACCGCTCGTCACCACGCGCACCATGATCGGGTTGGCGGGGAGCAGCCGCCAGAGCCACGCGCCGATGTCGTGAAGGACGGTCATTGAACGATGCCCTGCGTCAGCCGCATAAAGGCCGTTTCGAGGTTGATTTCCTCCTGCTTGATTTCATGGATGCGCAGGCTTTGAGCAAGCATGGCCTGGGCGATAAAGCTGAAGTCGCCGGTGTCGCTTTCGAGGCTGGCGACAACCATGCTGTCACGGACTTCTGCGGTCTGGACGCCGGGAAGGTTGATGATGGCCTGACGGGCGCGTTCGAGATCGTCCGGCGTCTTCACATGCACGACGGAGCCGACGCGGGCGCGGCGGAGCGCCTCGGTGACGGACCCCTTGAATCGCATTTCGCCGCGTTCGATGATGCCGATGCTGGTGCACAGGTCAGCGAGTTCGGGCAGGATGTGCGAGCTGATGAGGATCGTTTTGCCCATCCGGTGCAGCTCTTTCAGAAGCGCGCGGATTTCGATACGGGCGCGCGGGTCCAGACCGCTCGCGGGTTCGTCAAGGAACAGCACTTTGGGGTCGTGCAGCAGCACGCGCGCGATGCTCAGACGCTGCTTCATGCCGCGGCTGAGCGAGTCGACGAGCGCGTCGCGCTTGTAGCTGAGGTCCGTGAGTTCGAGCACATCACCCACAATCTGGTCGCGCTTGCGCCCGGTGATGTTGTAAGCCGCCGCGAAGAACTCCAGGTACTCCTGCACGACCATGTCTTCGTATGCGCCAAAGAAGTCGGGCACATAACCGATGAGCGGGCGGATTTTTCGGGACTCATAGCCGACGACGTGACCGCAAACGCGCGCCTCGCCCCATGTCGGCTGCAGCAGCGTGGCCAGGATGCGGATGGTCGTCGTCTTGCCGGCGCCGTTCGGGCCGATGTACCCGAAACACTCGCCTTCCTCGATGTTGAGGTGGAGATTGTCGAGCGCGACGAGTTTGCCGTATCGCTTTGTGAGGTTGATGGTTTGAATGATCACTCGTCGTCCTCGTTCCGCACGGATCCCTGATACTGAACCGGCGCACGAACGCGATAGAGCGCCAGGCCGCCGGTCATCCGGGCCGGATCGCCGTCCACCAGCAGCTGGTTCGGAGCGGGGGTGTCGGAACGCAGCAGCAGCACGGCATGATCGCGCGAGAGCCAGTGTGTAATGTCCATGTCCGCGATGCCGTCGAGCGTAATCTCGACGCCAAAGTTATCGAAGTCAGCCGCGTACCCGGAACACGGTAGATAAAGATCGCGCGTGCTGGCCAGCAACGCGGCGGTCTCGGGCGAAAGGTCGATCAGGAAGCGCTGCTGTGCCCATTCGATTTGCGCATCGAACAGTGTGGGCAGCTCCGGGCGCTTGGACGCCTGCGCCTCGCGCGATCGCCACGCCGCCAGGCCCGCTCGATAATTCGCGTATACGTCAGCGCCGAGTTCGCGAACCGTATCGCCGGGTTTCATCGCCGGAAGCGGCACAATCAGCACGTTCAGTGAAGGCGGCACCCGTCCCTTCACGTCTCGATAGCGGCGACCCGATCGAACGGCATTGGTCAGGCCCGCGGCGCGCATCGGCGGACCGCCATCGGCGTCATCCCGCACGCGCGGATCCAGATACAACAGGAAGCCGCCCTTGATTTCGACGTCCGTCCGGTTGGATATCCAGCTCGAGGTTGTCAGCTCGCCGGTTGCGCGGTCGGCGACGAGTTGTGCGGAAAACGCGCCGCCCAGGTCCGCGGTCCAAAAGCCATCGAACTGTTTCAGGGTCGCCCGCATCGGGACCGAGTCCAACTCGCCGCGAGCGGGGAACGCGTCATAGCGCGCGGCCGTGGCGTATGAAGAGGTAGGGTCACGCCCGATCGCCATTGGGCGGACATAGCCGTTGTCACCGCCCGATTGCAGCTTCAGCAGACGGCGTTGGGCGGTGCGGTAGCCGAAGTAGCTCCATGCTCGGGCGATCGGCGAGCCGGTTTCGCAATCCACGAACGACATCGAGCGGGCGCCGGAGCCCTTGGTCAGGCGCACCGCGCCGAGGCTCGCGACGCCGGCGATGACCGCGACGCCGGCGAAGATGGTCCATGAAGCGCTCGTCAGATTGCGCCGGCGCAGCCACAACCAGGAAGCGCCCGTCGCGACGAAGATGTACACACCGACAAAAGCGAGCGCAAGGAGCATCAGCAGGCTCGTCTGGCCGGAAAAGCGCGTGATCGCCGTGATCTTGGCGTGCAGCGCCGCCGCCTGCATCAACATGCTGCTGCTTTTTTCGATGAACGCGCCCCGGATGCCCGGGGGTGGCTGAGTAACGTCGAATAGCGCCTCGAAGAACCCGTCGCGCGGTGTCGCGCTTTCGGGCACGACATCACTGAGGCGCGCGGCGCAGATCGTTACGCGGCCGGAGCCGACCGGCCAACTCACGATGAAGTCGTACCGCTTGTCGGGCGGCGCCTGCGCGACGTGGCGGACCTGTGCTCCCTCGCGCGCCTTCATCGTTGAAACAAGCATCTGACGCGGCGCTTTTTGTAGCACGAAACCGCCCAGATTGTCCGGCGTGGCCATTTCGGGAGGCGTGTCGCCGCGCACCGGCAGGATTACCGCCAGCGGCGTGTTGCGCAGGTCGTCCGTTGATGGCCCCATCCCGAGGACGAGTTCGCCGCCGTTGCGAACCCATTCAATCAAAGACGCAGTCTGAGCGATGGTCAGGTCGGTCGGTTTCGGCTCGTCCCAGACGATCACATCGACCGCCTGCAGTCCGATCCAGCGGTCGGGCAGTTCGGAGAGTTCCATTCGCCCGCAGCGGATGCCGCGGAAATACTTGCGCTTGTCCCAGTCGCCTCCCGATTCGAATGTCCGAGCCGTCAGCGCCAGCAACGGCTTCCGGCTGACGTCGACCACGAGTTGTGTTGAATCGGACAGCGCCTCGCAGTACGGCATTGTCAGGCGCGTGACCAGCGCGCCGTCGGCGTCCAGCACCTGCACGCTTTGCCCGGCCAGGTCATGGTCTTCAAGGTTGGCATACACCCACACGCGGCGCATGCCGGCGCCGACGGTCACGCGGCCGCTCGAGTACTCGATCGTGTCGCCGTCGAGGTCGCGGTTGGCGAAACGGACCTCGAACTCCTGCGCGGTCGGGCTGGTTCCCTGCAAATCCACGCAGATCGGCGTCCACTGGCCCAGGCGGATGACGAATTGCGACATATCCGCCTGCCCGCGAAAGCCGACGGACTTCACGTCGCCCCCGATGGATTGGGCGAATGCGGAGCTTGCGGCGACAAGGATGGCGAACAGGGTGAACGGCCGCATGAGGCGCGGTCTCCGGCAGGGTCGGACGGCCGGACCGGCGGGCCCGCGCCACGTCTTTTGATACGTTATCCCAATCGGTTCGGTTCCCAAAGGGGCCCGGGAAAGCGGACGAAGCACAATTCGCTTATTGACGCAGGAAGTTCGGGACGATACAAGTATAAGAATCGGCCGCGTTTTGAAAGCGCGCAGCCGGATTGATGCGGGCCACCGCGGCTCGCCGCCAGGAGAGATCGATGAAGACAGTCATTTCTCTTATTCCGATCATGAAAGGCGACGGTGTTCGCCCGGATCCGGGGTCTGGCTGAAATCCGCTTTGCGCTGATTCCGTCCCACGACCGACCCCGGCGAGTTTCGTCGGGGTCGTTTTTTTTTTTGTTGTTCAAAACGCGTCCGGGCAAGTCCGCGACGCCGACTTGGAGATACACGTGTCCCAGCTTGAAAGCGCTATTCGGCCCGGCGGGCAGGAGAGCGACGCGGCAATCCGATCATCGCTGTTGCGCCTGGCGGCGCCGCTGGTCGGGATGACCATTACCCGCTTCCTGATGGGCTTTATTGACTTTGCCATGGTCTCGTGGCTGGGGACCACGGAGCAGGCCGCGATTTCGCCCGCCACGATGGTAGCGTTCGTGATCGGTTGCGTCGCGATGGGCATCACTACCGCCGTGCAGGCCTTCGTGTCGCAGGCGGACGGGCGCGGCGAACGATATGTCGCCGGCGCGTACGCGTGGCAGAGCCTGTACATCGCGCTGATCTTCGGCGCGATCGGCGTCCCGCTTGGGCTGACGACCGAGTACTGGTTCGGCCCGATCGCGGCGCTCGGTAAGCACACGCCGCAGGTCGCGGAGTTGGAGATCGCATACATCCAGATTTCGATGCTCTTTCTGGCCCCGGTGATCGCCAGCATCGGCCTGAACGGGTTTTTCATGGGGATTCAGCGTCCGGGCGTGGCGCTGACCGCAACGCTTGTCGCGCTCGTCATCAACGCGTTCGCCAACTGGGTGCTGATTTTCGGGAATCTCGGGTTTCCGAAGCTCGGCGTCGCCGGGGCCGCGATCGCCACGTCGCTCGGCTGGATGATCCGTTCGGGCATCATGCTGGTGGTGTCGAACGACGCGGAGTATCACACGCGTCGATCGTGGCGCTGGGACTGGAAGCGCATGCGCGACCTCGTGTCCATCGGCGCGCCGACCAGCGTGCAGTGGTTGCTCGACCTCGGCTCGTGGGTGGTGTTCATGATTTTCATCATTCCGCCCTTTGGTGAGGCGGCGATGGCGGCGACCAACATCGCCATGCAGTACATGCATATGAGCTTCATGCCGGCGATCGGGATCGGCATGGCCGTTTGCTCAAAGGTGGGCTTCTGTATCGGCGAGCGACAGCCGAACCAGGCGCATCGATACGCGCATACCGGGTTCCGGATGGTCGCGGTCTATATGTCCGCTGTGGGGCTCGTGTTCCTGTTCGCCCGCGAGCCGCTGATCTGGCTGTTCAACAAGGAAACCGCGGTCGTCTCGGTAGGCGGCGCGATCATGATCTGGGTCGCCGTGTTCCAGTTTTTCGACGCGATGTGCATTGTCTACAGCAATGCGCTGCGCGGCGCGGGTGATACGCGCGTGCCGGCGATTTTCTCGTCGCTGAGTTGCTGGATCATCTTCATCGGCGGCGGCGTCGCGATGGCCTACGGGGCGCGCGGGTTCGGGATTGCCGGCCCGTGGACGATGTGCGCGATGAATATCATCGTCCTCGGCCTGCTGTTCAGAGCGCGATGGAACTCGAATCGATGGCAACGGATCAAGCTGTTTGATCACGAGCCCGTTTCCGGTTCGGCGACGCCCGGACAGCCGGTTGTGCTGGCGCAGACCGATTCGGCTGAGATGGCGGTACCGCACGATTCGACCGAGTTGGAGCCCGCGGCGGTCAAGTAGCGGGTTCCGATCGCTGAGATCGTGAGGCGTTCGTAGGGGGCTTTGGCCCCTGGCGGACGCCCATGGGCTCGCTGGTCCCTGTGGCGCCGCCCCGTTATTCTGCCGGATTCGACTAGTCGATAGGCCGCGCCTCCCTTGGACGCCGCCTACGAAAAGCCCGATTGCCGAGGTAAGTCCCCGTATGTTTGAGCCGCTGCCGGAGTCATTCAGTTTCCCCGATGCCGAGAGCCGAACGCTGGCGTTCTGGGAGGCGCACAACGTCTTCGCCCGGTCGCTGGAGCAACGGCGGGGGGCGGAGCGATTCGTGTTCTTCGAAGGTCCGCCGACCGCAAACGGGCTTCCACATCCGGGGCACTGCCTGACCCGCGCGATCAAGGACGTCTTTCCGCGTTACCAGACGATGTGCGGCAAGCTGGTCGAGCGTAAAGCCGGCTGGGATACGCACGGCCTGCCGGTCGAGGTAGAGGTCTGCAAAGAGATCGGGATCCACTCGAAAGAGGAAATCGAGCAATTTGGCGTCGAAAAGTTCAATCTGCGCTGCATCCAGAGCGTGTTCCGCTATACGCGCGAGTGGGAACAGATGACCAAGCGCCTCGGGTTCTGGGTGAACCTGGATGAGGCGTACGTGACGTTCCATCAGCAGTATGTTGAGAGTGTGTGGTGGGGGCTGAAGCGGCTGTTCGAGCGCGGGCTGCTATACCAGGGTCACAAGGTCGTGTGGTGGTGGGCCCAGGGCGGCACGGCGCTGAGCAGCGGGGAAGTGGGCGAGGGGTATCGTCCGGTTGACGACCCGAGTGTGTATGTAAAGTTCCCGTTGGTGGGTGGCGCCGCCTCTCTGGGTGGTACGGGCGTCCCGCCCGTCCCGAGTACAGTTGAGGCTTCGGGTGGCGCCGCCTCTCTGGGTGGTACGGGCGTCCCGCCCGTACGAGCGTCCAAGCGGCGATCAATTGGCCCCGAACTGGTTGTTCGAGATCGCTACCTTCCGCACTGGGAGGCCGGTGGCAGCACATACTTCGTCACGTTTCGAACCCGTCAAGGGAACCTGAACGAGCAGGAGCGGGCAATGACGCTTGACGCCATCGCCCATTTTGACGGCGCCCGCTATCTTCTGCACGCTGCCGTTGTCATGCCGGATCATGCGCATGCCGTGTTGACGCCACTTGCACGGAGTCCCGGCGAGTGGTGGCCCCTTGCCGAGATCATGCACAGCATCAAGAGCTACACGGCCCACGCGATTAGCCAGGCTCGAGGGGGCGGTGATGTGTGGATGGAGGAGTACTTTGATCGCATCATCCGGTCCAAGTCGGACTTCGATGAGAAGGTCAGCTATGTGCTCACCAACCCGGCCAAGCGCGGATTGCCCGAGGATTATGAGTGGGTCTGGTTTGAGGACGCGCACGCGGACGGTCGCCACTGTTCCGGGTTGACTGAACAGGACTCGTACGGGCGAGACGCCCGTACCACCCAAACCAGCGGCGCCACCCATACCACCCATACTGTCCCAAGCGCTCCAGCCGGCCAGGAAACCTGCCCCACTCAGGTTTCGCTGCTGGTCTGGACGACTACCCCGTGGACGCTGCTGAGCAACCAGTTTGCGGCCGTTCATCCTGATCTTGAATACGCGCTCGTTGAGGACCCGGGGCCGGAAGGGGGCTCGGCCGAGTTCTACTATGTCGCGAAGGAACTCGTCGCGAACATCGCCGCCAAGGTCAAGCGCGAGTTGCGCGTCGTCTCGACGTGTCGCGGCGAGGATCTGGTCGGGTTGCGGTATCTGCCACCGTTTCCTGAGATCTACCACGCGCGTCTCGGCGATAGCGCGGCGCGCCTGAGCGCTGGAGGCGAAGAGCCGATCGGCTGGCGCGTCACCCGCGCCGACTTTGTGACGACGGATAGCGGCACTGGCCTCGTTCACGAAGCGCCGGCGTTCGGCGAAGTCGACTTCGACCTGTTGCAGAAAGAACGCCAGCGTTTCAAAAACCCGGACGCGATTCCGTTGATCTGCGCGGTCGCGCCGAACGGCGACTTCAGCAACGACGCTCCCGAAAGATATCGCGGCCGCTGGGTAAAGGACTGCGACAAGGACATCACGCGCGAACTGCGCGACGAGCGCAAAACGCCATGGGGCACGCCGCTACTGTTGCATGCGGAGCAGTACCGGCACGACTACCCCTTCTGCCCGCGCGCGGAGAACGACGCGCTGATCCAGTATGCCCGCAAGAGTTGGTTTGTCCGCACCAGCCAGTTCAAAGAGCAGTTTCTCCGCAACAACGACACGATCAACTGGCTGCCCGGCCATATCAAAGAAGGCCGCTTCGGTGACTTCCTCCGCAACAACGTCGATTGGGCGCTGTCGCGCGAGCGATATTGGGGCACGCCGCTGCCGATCTGGCGGTGCGAAGCGTGCGGGAAAATGGATGCGGTTGGTTCATTGAGCGAGCTGCGCGAAAAGCGCGGCGCCACCGACGCGACGCCAGAATTCCCGCACGGCTATTGGGACGGCAAGGTCGCTGAGCACGCGAAGGACAACGAGACGCTTCCCGATCATCTTCGGGTTCACAAACCGTATATCGACGCGTGGACGTATGACTGCGAATGTGGGGGCGGCCGCATGCGCCGCGTGCCCGAAGTCATCGACTGCTGGTGGGACGCCGGCAGTATGCCGTTCGCCCAATGGGGCTTCCCGCACGCGCCGGGTTCAGCGGCGACGCTGAAGGAGCGCTTCCCGGCGAACTTCATCAGCGAGGCGATCGATCAGACCCGCGGCTGGTTCTACGGGTTGCTGGCGATCAACACGCTGCTGTTCGCGGATGAGGCGAAGAATGAGACGTTCCCCGCCGGGGCGCCCGACGCGGCGCCGGCGGCTGAATCGCCGGAAGGCGCCTACGCGCTTCCGTTCAAGACGTGCATCGTGCTCGGCCACATGATGGGCGAGGACGGGCTGAAAATGTCGAAGCGGACGAAGAACTACAAGGAGCCCAGTTACGTATTCGACGCCTACGGCGCCGACGCGATGCGGTGGTACTTCTTCAGCGCCCAGACGCCGTGGACGTCCGTGCGGTTTCAGGAAGCCGCGATCCGCGACGCGCAGCGCGAGTTTCTCGTTCGACTGTACAACGTCTTTAGCTTCTTCACGATCTACGCCAATATCGACGGCTTCTCGGCGCCGGGCGGGCGTGGGGCCGGCTGGCGCGATCCGTCGCTGCGCAGCGAACTCGACCGCTGGATCACGAGCGAGCTGCATCGAACGATTCGCGACGTCCGCGAGTCGATGGACGGCTTTGAAAACTACCCATCGGCGCAGCGCCTGAACGACTTCGTGGACGCGCTGAGCAATTGGTACGTTCGCCGCTCGCGCGATCGCTTCTGGCAAGCGGATCGCGACGTCGACAAGTGGGACGCCTACAACACGCTGTACGAATCACTGGTGGCGCTCAGCCGCCTGATCGCGCCGTTTACGCCGTTCTTTGCGGAATTGATGCATCAGCACCTATGCCGGCCGCAGGCGTTCGCGTCCGACGCGCCAGGAACGAAGCTGTCCGTGCATTTGTGCGACTATCCCGAGGCGAACGACGCGCTGATCGACGAGGCCCTCGCCGCGGAAATGGACCTAGTCCGCGACATCGTGTCCCTCGGCCGGGCGGCTCGAACGCAGGCCAAGCTAAAGGTGCGTCAGCCGCTGGAACGTGTCGAAATCGCGCTGGCCCGGCATGAGCATGAGGAGTGGTTGCAATCGCACGCGCCGCTCATCGCCGAGGAATTGAACGTCCGCAACGTCGAGTTCGCGATGGAAGCGGACGAATATGTTCGCTATGAGGTAAAGCCCAACTTCCGGGCGCTCGGGCCTAAGTTCGGCAAGCAGGCGCCGGCGGTGGGTAAGGCGCTGCAGGGATTGGCGGATCCTGCCGGAGCCCGGCGCGATCTGATGGCCAATGGCGAATTGGCGGTTGAGATTGGCGGCCAGCGCGTGATACTGTCGCCGGACGATGTGGAGATTCGACTCGAGGCGCGCGAAGGTTGGTCGGCGGCGCAGGGCCGCGCCGGCGTGGTGATCCTCAGCACCGAACTCACGCCGGACCTGGTGGAGGAAGGGCTCATTCGCGAGTTCATTCACCATGTGCAGAGCTTGCGCAAGGACCTGAATCTGCCTTACCAGGCGCGGGTGCGATTGAAGGTCGAGGCGCCGGCGGAATTTGGCGAAGTTCTGCTGCGCCGCCGCGAATCCGTTGAGACGGAATGCCTGGTCGCGACGCTGGAAGTCGGCGAAGTTGGCGCGACGGAGAACGGCGCGAAAGAGGCGGAAATCGAAGGGTGGCGGGTGCGCATGGCGGCGCAGCCGGTGTGATTCTGATGACGAAACCGGTTCGAAGGTCAGAAAACCAAACCGATTCTTCACGAATCCCGGACGAAGGGCTTACAATCCCCGAATATCTGTGTGCCAACCCCGTATGGGAGGCGTACTGATGGATCATCCATTGGCCCCCGCCGTCGAGTTCGGACTGTTTTCGACTGATGGCCGCAGCACGGGCGACTGGCGTCGAACGCCGGCCACACGCATCGACCTTCACTGTCACTCGACGTTTTCCGACGAGACGATCAAGTACCTACCCGGCATTGTTTATCACCCGTTGTTGACGCCCGAAGAGGTCTACGACCAGGCGAAGGCGCGGGGAATGGACTTTGTCACGATCACCGACCACGACACGATCTCCGGTTGTCTCGATCTGCTGAACAAGCGCGGCGACCTGGCGGATTTCATCGTCGGCGAAGAAGTGACGGTCGCGTTCCCGGAAGACGGGACGATCGTGCACGTCAATGTGTTCGACATCAACGAAGAGCAGCATCGCGAACTCCAGGCGCTGCGCGGCAGCATCTATGAGCTGGCCGCCTATGCCCGCAGTATCGACAAGCTCTATGTCCTGAACCACCTGACATGGACCGAGCAGCACCGCGTGCTGAAGACATGGCAGATCGAAAAGCTGCTGGAGCACTTCGACGTCTTCGAAGGCATCAACGGCGCCCGCAGCTACGCTCATAACGCGTTTGCGTGGGCGGCGACGCGCGGTCGCGGCAAAACACTCGTCGGCGGCAGCGATTCGCATACGCACCGCGTCGGCACGACCTACACGCTGACCGACGGGGCGACACGCGAAGATGTACTCGCGAATATCAAGTCCGGCATCGCAGAGCCGGCCGGCGCCTTCGGCACGGCCGAGAAACTCCGCGAGGACGTGTGGCTCGTCGCGCAGAAGAACTTCGAGCGCCGGCTCGAAGACGCCAACACGGTCTGGCAGCGGGCGATCTGTCGGGGAATGCGGCGTTTCAGCCGCGTTGTCTATCCGCTGGCGTGCCTTGGCTACGACACGCGCCAAAACACGCTGGTTCGCGCCTTCCTGCGGGCGATGCCGGGGTAGTACGCCTTGGCTGGTGTTGTGTGGCGCCACGATCCCGTTCTGTTGTTCCCAGGCGGTATGGCACGCGCGAAGGGCGCAAGAAAAAGGCGGGCGCTTTCGCGCCCGCCGGATGCTTCTGATTGTGATCGTCTATTGCGCGGTCGTCGACGACCGCGTTCCAAGACTAGGACCCAAGTTACGGACGCAACCGACCGGTCAGCTTGTCGGCTCGGTGGTTCTGCGTGCCCTCATCGGGCCTTAATTCGCCGCCGGGCAGGCTCTGCGCCCTTCCGATCAGGATGCGGGCTTCTTCGACCAACTGGCCGACCGGTTCGCTGGCGGCGTAGGCCCGCGCGCCGGTGGCGAAGCTGATCGTCTTGGTCATCACGCCGAGCAGCGGCGCCTGGCGTGTTTCGACGCCGCAGATGTTGTCATTGCGGAACGTCTCGATCCGCGCTTTCACGCGGTCGGCGTTAACGATCGAGCTGTTGAACGCGGTCGGCTCGATCATCGAGATGAAGTCCGACTCCCAGCATGTCACGCAGTGATTCTGCTGCCATGTCAGCGGCGTCTCATCCTGCTTATGAACCGTGAAGAACGCGAACGTCGTCGCCGGGCCGCCGCGCGACTGGCGGAAGTCCATGTCGAGCACGAGCAGCGTCAGCTCGGTCAGCGTCGAGCCGCCGAGGGCTTCGCTGTTGTCGGTGTACAGGTCGACAAGCAACTGGCCGGGCGCGTAGTCATAATCACCGCCGAGCATCAGCTCGTCGCGATCGATGATCGCGCCGTGCGGCACACACGACGCAAGGAACGCCGTCGCGTCGTACTCATACGCCTCGGTGTCAGCGTAGTTCACGATCGTCGCCTTGGCCGCGAGGTTGTTGTTCCGCACTGGCCGGTTGAACGTGTTGTCGCAGGCGAAGATCAGCACGAAGCCGCGCACGGTCAGACCGCCGCGTCCGAGCGGATCCGGCTGCGGCGACGCGCCGCCGAGCACATCGCGGAAGCGACGCGGCGTCTGGCCACTGGCGTTCGGCAGCGGGTTTTCGAGCGAGAAGTAATACGGCTCTTCCGGCGTCAGCACGAAGCCGTTATCGACCGACTCCCACGTGTCGCCGTCGACGTAGAACAGCTTGACGAACTGCGTCGTCGTGCTGTCGTTGGACAGCGTGATGAACGTGTCCTGCGCCAGATTGCCGGCGTCGTCATAGCGCTGCTCGACCTTCGGCAGAATCAGCAGGCTGCCCTTCTGGCCGGTTGAGCCGCGGCCGACCACGTTGATCGTCTGCACGCCACTGACGGCGTTGTCACAATTGTCGGTCGCCGTCCACGTGCGGTAGATCTTGCCGCGGCAGTTCGAGATGTGACAATCGTCGGTGTAGCTGATCTCCACGTTCGGGTCACAGTTGTCGGTCGCGGTAGCCTTGCCGAGCGCCGGGTTTTCGTTTGGATCGGTGCTGTCGTGGCAGAAGATCGTCACGTCCGGCGGAATCGTGATGTTCGGATCGATGCGATCGTACACGTTCGCCGAGGCGGACGTATTCGTAGCGTGCCCGCACCCGTCCGTCACGATGAAATCAACCGTGACCACGGCCGGACAGTCCGTGACACCGTAAACCTTGAACGTGCCGCCAAACGCGACCTGACCGTTCGGATCAACGCCGCTGATCAGCCGAACCGAATTCGGATCCCACGACGCGTTCGTGACCGAGATGCTGAAGTCAACCGACGGAATCTGACAATTATCCTTCGCGCCGATTGAGAAGGAGACCATCGCGACGCAATTGGCGTCGACATCCGCGCCGGTTACCGTCGGGCCAAACGCCATTGGCGGCGTTGTGTCCCGGATCGTTATCGTCGACGAGCATGCGACGGGGACAACCGGGGCGTTGTCGTCAGGCGCGACATTGTCGCCCAGGAAGAAGTAGACGGTTTGCGTGCGGAGGCAATCGTCGCCAACGAATCGATTGGGATCGAAGGAATTGCCGATCCAGCCATCGCAGTCGTCTCCCAACATGGCCGAGTTAAGCCAGTCGCGGATCGCGCCACGAAGGTCGGGATCGCTGCACTCCAGGATCAGCGGCGCCGGGCAAATGACGCAGTTCGGCTCATCGCCGCGGGTGACCACGAGGGTGCAGACGTCGAACACCTGCGAGTCGTCACTGCCGTCAGCGGCCAGGCGCACGCCGATGGCGTTGACGCCGGCCGGGTAGGGTCCCGGCGGGTCGCAGATGACCGGCACGATGTTCTGTTCGCGATCGCGGCAGACGACGATCTGGTTGCAATCCAGGTCGGCGGCGTTCTGGTTCGGCTCGAGAATCACGCGTTCGGAGAGGCACTCGCAGTTGATTAGAACCAGAAACACGCATTCACGGCAGACCTGCTGAAAACCCGAAAAGCTGGACGCGAAGCCGTAGCCGCCGCCCGTCTCGTTGGCGCAATTCTGCAGCAGTGCTTCGTTGATGTCGTTGCCGACGCCGATCGTGCAGATCACGGTCCCTTCGTCGGCCGCCGCGCCGCACTGGGCGGATGTCGACGGTTCGTCATTCGGGACGCCATCCGTCGAGAGGATGATGAACTTCTCGGCGCCTTGGCTGCCGGCGTTCAGAATTCCGCGCGCCGTTGACAGCGCTTGGGTCATGTTCGTCGAGCCGCCCGGTCTGGGCGTAAAGAACAGGAGAATGCCGATTCCGGTCACGCTGCTGTCCGTTACGGGCGTCAGCGGGAGAATCGTGTTCGCGTTGTCGGCAAACAGCACGATTGCCACTGAGACGCTGCCATCGCGCGGGACGATTGCCTCGTCCTCGATGCAGGCGAACACGCCCGCTTTCTGAAGATTGAAGTCGCTGAAGCTGATGCTGCCCGAGCCGTCAATGCAAAACACGACTTCCGTTTCGGCCGCGCTAACACTCGCGGCGGCGCAACACAGGACGCCGAACCCGAGCAGGCCAAGTCTGACACTGCGAGACATGTAATCCCTCCAAGTTTGACGATCCGGGCGCTGGGCCCTTGGCGGCCCCTACAGCCGCGCGAAAGCGAACAAGGCGCGCCCGTTGTCGGGTAGCGATTGTTATTAGACTCAGTCTATAATTACAGGCCGTGAAATGGAACCGGTTTCGGTTTGATCTTGCCAGTTTTTTGGCCCAAATGCGCAGGGGCGATTGAAATTGAACTAGTTCATCACCTCGGAATCAACGCTGTCGCCCAAGCCCCCGCGTAGCTTGCGATCGCGCCGGGCGGGTTGTTCGCCTGAAGCCGCTT
>JAGQOO010000370.1 GCA_020427345.1 Phycisphaerales bacterium
CGTTCACGTCGCGGATGGCCGGGATCGTGTCGCGACACGGGCCGCACCATGTCGCCCAGAAGTCGAGCAGCACGACTTTGCCGCGCAGGTCGTTCAGCGTGAAGGTCTTCCCGTCAGCCAGCACCCGACCCTCAAAATTCGGCGCGGGACTGTTCACCTCGGGCGCACACAGCGCGGCTTGCGGAACAGCGAGCACAACTAGAATGGCGGCCGCGCGGAACATAGGTCTCTCCAGTGTCCGGTGGTACCGTCGATTGGGTCAGTGTAGCACGGCGGCGGGAAACACAATACGCTCTTTTACGCGTTTTGCGCCTCGACCCACCGCATCCACCGCCCATGATGGTGCGCCTCGGCGAGCAGACGTGTCTTTTCGACCCCGCCGCGCCAGGTCGTCAGCCGCAGGCGCGGTCCCGCGTCGTCGCGCAGCCACTCCAGCGACACGCGGGCAAGGTCGCGCTTCGCGCCAACCGCCGCCAGCCGCTCGGTGAATTCCTGCAGCCACGCGTCTTTCATCTGATAGATCGCGTGACTGTGAAACACACATGGAATCACACTTTCCGGCGCTTCAAGCGCCAGTCGCGGCGCGATCTCAAGCCCGTCGCCGGCAATGATCGTCGGCGGCGTTTCTCGCATGACCGCCACAGCCGCCCGATGCCGCTCAATCCGGTCCATCTGATCCGGCCAGATCAACGCCTCCTGCCAACGCATCCCGTCGTCGTCGAGGACATTACCCGGCGCAATGTCGACGCCGATGCGATCGGCGATGCGCGGCAGCGCGCGTCGCGGCGGCTTGTACGGGCCATGCAGCGCCGTTCGAACCACAACCGGCGACGCCCCGCCGACAATGAGCCCGTCGTCGTACTCATAGCGGTAGCGATCCAGCCCCAAGGCCAGCCCGGCGCTCGCGCCAACCTCGATCAGTTGCAAAGGCGCATCGCCAAACGCCGCGCAGGCCTCGCAAAACGCCGGCAGCATCACGCCACAGCGATTGACCTCATTGGTTTGAACGCGACGGGCGCCGATGAGTCCCCGGATTTCTTCGGAATGTGCCCGAAAAAACGCCTCGAACGCGGCCCAGATGTCATCGGCGGCGGCCCCTTCGGTCGATCCGCCGAGCGACGGGTAATAACGGACCAAATCGCCCTGAACGCCGCTCAGCAGAAGGAAATGGACGGAGCCGAACAGCATGTTCGACGCCGGCTGACCACTCGACGCCCCCGCGGCTAACTCGACCGCTTCGGCCGATTCCGCCGCCCGCGCCGCCAGCATGGCGTAAAGCGGCGATTCGCCTTCGCAGATCTGACCGAAGTGAGCGAGACTCTTTCGCGCGGTCTCGGCGTCCATGTGCCCTCCGATGGCCAGCGTGCGCTCCCGTTTGAGGGCGCGTTTCGCTACAACTCGCTCAGCAGTCGCACACGCCGGCCGAGCGGCGTCGCCCTAAGCGCG
>JAGQOO010000371.1 GCA_020427345.1 Phycisphaerales bacterium
GTCGACGATGTCCATCCCGTCGCCGAGGACCTCACCGAAGACGGTGAACCCGCCGTTCTGGTTATCCAGGTTGGCGGAGTTGTCCCCCATGTTGAAGAACCACTGGTTGGTGGCGCTGTCGGGGTCGCCGCCGAGCTTGGCCATCGCGATCGTGCCGCGCGTATTGGAGATACCCGGCTCGTTCAGGACGGTGTTGCCCTGCGTGATAGCGTCGTAACTGTTCGGAGCGGTATACTTGAAGCCGCCACCCTGCACGACGAACGGGGTATCGTCATCCAGCAGCGCGTTGCGGTGGATGAACGTCCCATCGTATGCACCGCTATCAACATAGCTGAGATAGTTCTGGACCGTGGCGGGCGTGTCGTCATCGAAGAGCTCGACGTCGAACTCGCCGTAGACCGTGTCGTAACGCACGACGGTGCCGTCGATCTCGTCGTCGTCGAAGTAGTTGGTCAGATCGACGACCGCAGTGCCGCCGGAGGATGGGATATACAGGGTGGGGATCGCCTCGGTGAGGACGGCGCTTAGGAGCATGCGCGGCTCCAGTTCCTGCATGCCGCAGGGGCGGTCGGCAATCCTTTGCTCACGCACAGAGGGCGTGTCGGATGACAAGGTGTCTGACCGAAGCCAGGTCATAAGGCGCTGGTAGGTACTCAAACTCATCTGCCTGATCTCCTCCCGAAGTGGTGACGGAACCCACGGCAACGGAACCACGACGGGTCAATACCGCCTGAAGGAACAGAATGCTTCGCTGTCTCCTGCCCCCCTGAACCTAACTAATAGCACGCCCTGAAGGGTGTGCAAACTTTATCCCTGTGAAACCCTCGGTGCCCGATAAGAATATCCCTTACAGCCGGCCGGGTCAAACTGCGAACGCACATAAACGTTGAAATCGTTGCTATTTAACCGCCCGTTACAGGCGGATAACCGCTCCAGGCACAACGTCCGGTCAGGCTTTTGATTGCCTGGCCACCCACCCCACCCATAGCCGGCCAGCTGTACGGTTCCTGTATGGGTAGGTACACTTCTGCGATGCTCGCCCAGGTGCATAGCTTCGTGCTCTCGGGGATCGATCCGCTCGCCTGCGAGGTCGAGGTGGATGTCGCCGAGGCCGGGCTACCTAAAACGACGATCGTGGGCAAGACACATTTCCCTTTAGCATCACCTCGAAATGGATTCTGATCCATGCTTGTCACGATTGGAGCGACTCGGTGAATCCAAAATCACATCCCCTCGCCGCTTGCGTTATTTTGGGACTAGCTGCCCTGATTGGATCGGTACTTCTCATGTCGGAATACTTAGGGGAATGGCCATTCGTTGTGTTGCTTAGTTTGGGATTAGCCGGCTCAGTAATCGCATACATTGATGGTGATTTTAGAATGTTGAAGGCGGGGCCTTCCGGTGTTGAACTAGAGCGATATGCTACGCAAGCAATT
>JAGQOO010000372.1 GCA_020427345.1 Phycisphaerales bacterium
CGCGCTCGACCAGGATCGCCCGCAGGGCCGCGCTCGTGTGCGAAGCCGCGTACTTTGCCGAATCTTCCGTCGCAGGGAGTTTCGCGAGAATCGACGGATCAACATGCGCGAACGCATCCGCGTCGCCCTTTCCGGCTGCGCGCGAGCGCTGCCGAGCCTGCTCCATCAGGCGGTCGTATTCGGCGTGATCGACACCCAAGCCGCGTTCGCGGGCCATGATCTCAGTAAGGTCGCGCGGAAACCCGAATGTGTCGTAGAGCTTGAACGCGTCCTCGCCGCTGATTTCGCGACCGCTGTGCTTCTGCGCGGTCTCTGCTGCGTTCTCAAATAAGGCCAATCCGCGATCGAGCGTTCGGTTGAAGCTCTCCTCTTCCTCACGAATAACCTCGACCACGCGCGCCGGGCTCTTTCGCAGCTTCGAAAACGCGTCGCCCATCGCCTCGACGACAACCGGCGCCAGCCTGCACAAAAACGGCTCATGCAGATTCAGATGCTGCCAGCCATAGCGCACCGCGCGACGGAGAATCCGCCGCAGCACATAGCCGCGACCGTCCTTGTCCGGCATGGCGCCGTCGGTGAGCGCGAATGTCAGTGTGCGAATGTGGTCGGCGATGACGCGGCAGGCCACGTCGCCCATGTCGTCGATCGAAAAGCGCGCGTAACGGTTATCCGCATGACCGGCCACCGGACTGGCCTTGGCGCCGTACTGATGCCCTGTCAGCGACTCGATCGATTGAACGATCTGCTTGAACACATCGGTCGCATAGTTGTTGTTATGCCCCTGAATCACCGCCGTCACGCGCTCAAGCCCCATACCCGTATCAACGTGCTTGTCCGGCAACGGCGTCAGGTTCTTGTCCGGGCCGCGGTTGTACTGAATAAACACGAGATTCCAGATCTCGATCACGCGCTGATCGCCCGCGTTCACGAGCGGGCCGCCGCTGAGGTCCGGCGTCAAGTCAACATGCACTTCGCTGCAGGGCCCGCACGGCCCGGTTTCTCCCATCTCCCAAAAGTTGTCTTTCATGTTGCCGGGATGAACGCGGGCCTCGGTCATGCCCGGGATCGACAGCCACAGCGTGCGGGCTTCGAGATCGGGCTCCAGCCCCTTTTCGGGATCGCCACCGAAATACGTGGCGTGCAGCCGGTTCGGATCGAGCCCCCACACCTTCGTCAGCAGCTCCCACGCCCACTCGATCGACTCTTTCTTGAAGTAGTCGCCGAACGACCAGTTGCCGAGCATCTCGAAGAACGTGAGATGTCGACCGTCGCGTCCGACCTCGTCGAGGTCGTTGTGCTTGCCGCCGGCACGGATGCACTTCTGGACCGAGGCGGCGCGGGAGTAGTCGCGCTTCTCGCGCCCGA
>JAGQOO010000373.1 GCA_020427345.1 Phycisphaerales bacterium
GAAGAGGCGGCCAAGCTGTTGACGGAGTATCAGACGCAGCTCAACCAGGCGCGTGAGCAGGCGACGGCGATTGTGGACGAAGGGCGCCGCGACGCCGAAGTGGTCCGTCGCAGGGTGCACGATGAGGCCCAGCGCGAGGCGGATCAGATGATCGCCCGCGCGAAGCGCGAAATCGACCTCGCTACCGACGCCGCCGTCAAGCAGCTCTATGACCAGACGGCCAGCCTGGCGACAAACATCGCCTCGCAGATTGTCGGGCGCGAGCTCAAGGCAGAGGATCATCAGGGGCTGGTGAAGGAATCGCTGGAGCGGATGCGGGCCAGCCGGAATTAGTCATCGGGGCGCCGCCGGCGCTTCGCCGGGATTGACGAGGAAACATGGCCGAGTCGCTGGATCAAAAACTGGCACTGGCGGATGTGTATGCCGCGGCGCTGTTTGACATCGCCCGCGAGCACAACGCGATCGCCAGCACACGTGAAGAACTGCAGGGGCTCGTATCGGTCGAGAAATCCGACCCCGCGTTCGGCGCGTTTATGTCGTCGCCGGCGCAGGACACCGAGTTGCGCGAGCGCGGGCTCGAGAAAATCCTGCGTGGCAAAGTCAGCGATCATGTGCTGAATGCGCTACTGGTGATGAACCGCAACGGACGGAGCGGCCTGACCGAGGCGCTGCTCAACGCATATGACCAGCGCGCCCGGGCTCACGCCGGCGAAGTCGAGGTCGTCGTGACGTCCGCGGTCACGCTTGACGACGCCGAGCGCAGCCGAGTGTCCGACACGGCCGCGACCCTGTCCGGTCGTAAACCCGTGATTGAATGGCGCGTGGACGAAAGTCTGCTCGGCGGCCTGATTCTGCAGATCGGCGACGTGCGCTACGACAACTCAGCGCGTTCGCAGATCGAGGCGTGCCGCGACCGCCTGATGGGCCGGTCTGAGCGGCCGCTGGAAGTGGTGGAAAAATAACCGGCCGTGGGCCGATTCGCGAAGTCGAGTTTCGAGCAACCGTCGATTAGGAAGACGCGAGAATGAATTTCAAAGCAAGTGAAATCGCGACGATCATCAAGAAGGAAATCGAGCAGTACCAGTCCAAGCTGGACGTCGCCGAAGTCGGCAAGGTGCTCGAAGTCGGTGACGGCGTCGCGCGGATCTACGGTCTCGGCAAGGCCCAGGCCGGCGAAATGCTCGAGTTCACCGAGAGCGGCGCGATGGGCGTCGTGCTGAACCTCGAAGAAAACTCGATCGGCTCGGTCGTGCTCGGTGGCTATCTCGACGTGAAGGAAGGCGAAGAAGTCCGCGCCACGGGCCGCCTGATGAGCGTGCCGGTGGGTAAGG
>JAGQOO010000374.1 GCA_020427345.1 Phycisphaerales bacterium
ATCGCGGCGACAAGCATGAAGCGTGCGGGGAAGCGGATCGAGCTGTGGGCGCGTGCGATGGTGACGCAGCTGTCTTCCAGCGGCTGGCGCAGCGTTTCCAGGACGCCGCGTGAGAATTCGGGCATCTCGTCGAGGAAAAGCACGCCGTGGTGCGCCAGGCTGACCTCGCCGGGTCGGGGGATCGTCCCGCCGCCCACGACGGCGACGGTGCTGGCGGTGTGGTGGGGCGAACGCACCGGCCGGGCGGCGATCAACGGCTGGCCCTTGGGCACTTGCCCGATCGAAGAATAGATGCGCGTGACCTCAAGCGCCTCGTCGCGTGACAGCGGCGGGAGGATGCCGGGTAGCGCTTTGGCCATCATCGTCTTGCCCGTGCCTGCCGGGCCGATCATCAGGACATTGTGCCCGCCGGCCGCCGCGATCAGCATCGCACGCTTGACCGCTTCCTGCCCGCGTACATCGGCGAAGTCCATGCCGTTGTGGTGGTTTTCCAGGATTGCTTCGGCATCGACCTCAGGCAGCGGCTCGATCTCGTGCCGTTCATTCAAAAAACCCACGACACTTGCCAGCGTGTCAACCGGATACACCTCGATCCCGCCGACCGCCGACGCTTCGCCCGCGTTCTCGACCGGCACGACCACGCCGTCGAGCTTCAAGTGCTTGCACAGGATCGCCAGATTCACCACACCACTGACAGAGCGGACGCGCCCGTCCAACGCCAGCTCCCCGGCGAACAGCAGCCGCCTGTGCCGCTGTGTCTGGATCACGCGCTCGGCCAACAGTAAGCCCACCGCGATCGGCAGGTCGAAGATCGGCCCTTCTTTTTTGATATCAGCCGGCGCGAGGTTCACCAGCAGCCGCGACATCGGGAACGGGTAGCCGCTATTGATGATCGCCGAACGCACGCGCTCGATCGATTCCTTCACCGCCACGTCCGGCAGACCCACGATCGTCGTTTTAGGTAGCCCGGCCTCGGCGACATCCACCTCGACCTCGCAGGCGAGCGGGTCGATCCCCGAGAGCACGAAGCTATGCACCTGGGCGAGCACTATTTACGCATCCTCTTGTTTAGGTTGGTATTTCGGTTTCCACGGCTCAAGTTCATGTCTGGCGGCATCGGCTAGGTCTTTTCGGCCTGTCCGAGTCTCCAATAATTTGAAGTACTTTGCCGATACGTCATTGTAGTGTTTGTAATGTTGCACCCAATA
>JAGQOO010000375.1 GCA_020427345.1 Phycisphaerales bacterium
GCTCTTCCTGCGACTGAACTACGCCCGCTTCCGCATCGAGCGCGTCCTGGCGAAATCCAACCATCGCAAGCTGACGAAGGCCGCCGCCGAAGAGGTCATCTGGTGGCAGCAGCGCGTCGAGAAGACGCAGAATGAAATCGTGCAGGCGAACCTGCCGCTCGTGCTCGCCATGGCCAAGCGCACCAAGCTCGGCAACATTGACTACGCCGACCTGATCAGCGAAGGCAACATGGCCCTGCTCCGCAGTGTCGATAAGTTCGACGCCGGCCGCGGCTACAAGTTCAGCACCTACGCCTGCCGCGCCATCCTCAAGAGCTTCAGCCGCGTCGCCATGAAGCTGGCCCGCTACCGCGGCCGCTTCCCGGTCGAGTTCGACCCGACGCTCGAGCGAAGCGACTACCTCGACAAGCGACGCGTCGATCACGAGGCCGACTGCGTCGAGGAACTCCGCGGCATCATCCGCGAGAACACGGCCGAACTCAGCGCCGTCGAAGTCACGGTCCTCAAGGCCCGCTTCGCCCTCGCCAAGGTGCAGGGACTCGAAGGCGACTCCCCGAAGACGCTGGAACAGGTCGGCTCGCTCATCGGTGTCACGAAAGAGCGCGTGCGACAGATCCAGAACCGCGCCCTCGCGAAGCTCCGCGAGAAGCTCCACGACGATTTCCTCGCGGCGTAACCCGACGCGAGTCTCACAAAGCTCCTTCTTCTCCTCCTCAAGAAGCCCCGCGAGTGCGGGGCTTTTTTTCTGCGCGCAGCGCGCCAGGCGGACCTGCGTCACGAACAATCAGAGCCGCCGCGTCCCTGCGGCGACATATGTTGAATAAAGGTGAAGCCGGATTTCGCCACGCTGAGGACAGCGAGGCTCTGAATCGAGCCGACGGCGTGGCCCATCGCTTCAGCTGTGGGGTCTCGATGATCGGATACTGACGGGGTGGCCCACCACTTCAGTGGTGGGGTCTCGATGATAGGAACACCATAGGCGAAATCCGCTGTTCGAACCCCAAGGTCACGAGAGATCTCGGCGACCCGACGACTCGCCACCTGCAGCATTCTGGAGATTCGTACGTTCCTTGCGCGCCTCATCATCGCGACCCCACCCTCG
>JAGQOO010000376.1 GCA_020427345.1 Phycisphaerales bacterium
GCATCGGCACCGACGTTCGATTCAAGCAGTACAACCCGCTCGATTCCGGCAATCCCCTGCACAGCGGCGCCACGCCGTCGTCCGAGGGACCGGAAGGCAAGTTCATGAACAAGCTGATGTTCGGCGACCAGATGGCCGGCGCCCGCAGCAATGACTTCAGCGTCTTCCGATGTGGCGGCAATGAGGGCTGGGAAGCCAGCGCCTACTCGCTTCAGGCCCCGACACGCGCCGGCGCCGCTCGACTGGACTACTATCGCTCCAGCTTCGCGGCGACGGGCAACAGCTACATGGGTGACTTCTACTGCTACAAGGATCACATCTGGGACTCGACGGGTGAAACCTATCGCCGATTCGGCGCCTTCCGCCGCTCCGCCTCCCAGTTCGGCGATTCCGGCAAGGTCCTCCTGTTCTGGGAATCGCGATTCATGCAGGCGCTGTCGAACACGATGGAAATCGGCACGGCGAACATCAACCTGTGGGGTGGTAATCGCCCCGGCGCCCAGCCGATGAACATCATGGGATCGCACGGCAAGCTCGGTCGCTTCAACGTCACGTTTGCCGACGGTCACGCCTCGACCGTCAACTGCCTGAAGCAGGGCACGATGTCGCGACCTTCCGACTTCCAGAACATGACGATCTACTGGAAGACGACCTGGCGATCCGCCGAATGGCAGTACGACAACTACCCGCAGACGACGAACGGCACGGAATGGTTCGACTTCGTGATGCCGGATCACTACATCCGGTTCAACTAAGAAGTCGCGCTTCGTCGCCGGGCGACGCGAGGTTCCGATATCGGCGTGTTCTCGTACACGCCGCCTTGCGCCGGTCGCTGACGAGATCCTGACCTCCCTTGCGGGAGTCGGCCCAAGATTGTAAAACTAGTCTTTCCTGAAGCATGAGCCCATTGTGCGAAGCGCACAATGGGTTCTGCTTTTCCTCTTTGCGACTGCGATTCCGGGGAGGCCCTGCCAATCGAAAAGTCGAATCGTACGAAGATTGTCATCGCCTCCGCCTGCCTG
>JAGQOO010000377.1 GCA_020427345.1 Phycisphaerales bacterium
GCTGATCCCCGACGTTGCCACTGTACGTGACCGCGCCAAGCACTGGCTACGCAAGCTGGTGTACGGAACCCTTTCGCTCGGCTGGAACGGCAGCGTGCGCAAGTGGAATCACTACGAGACTGCGTACATGATTTTCGCGGGCTTGGCGACGCCGCTTGTGTTTAGCGTTCACTCAATCGTGTCGATGGACTTTGCGACGTCAGTAATTCCCGGCTGGCACACGACGATCTTCCCGCCGTACTTCGTTGCCGGTGCTGTGTTCTCGGGATTCGGTATGGTACTGACGCTGCTGCTGATCACGCGTAAGACTATGCGCCTCGAGAATTACATCACCAAGGATCACCTCGAGAACATGGGGAAGGTCATTATTCTGACCGGCTCAATGGTCGGGCTGGCCTACGGCACTGAGTTCTTCATTGCGTGGTACAGTGGCAGCACATACGAAACATTCGCGTTCATTAACCGCGCAACCGGGCCGTTCGCCTGGTCGTACTGGATCATGGTCAGCTGCAACGTCATCAGTCCGCAGACGCTTTGGTTCAAGAAGCTGCGGCGTAGCCCGATGTTCCTGTTTGTGATGTCGATCTTTGTGAACATCGGTATGTGGTTCGAGCGCTTCGTGATTATCGTTACGTCGCTGCACCGCGACTACCTGCCGAGTTCATGGTCGTATTACTACCCGACCTGGATTGAACTGGGCACGCTGATCGGCAGCTTCGGGCTGTTCTTCTTCCTGTTCTTCCTGTTCATTCGTGTGCTTCCGGCCGTAGCCTTCGGCGAAGTGAAGGGCGTCATG
>JAGQOO010000378.1 GCA_020427345.1 Phycisphaerales bacterium
TATCTGCGCCAGGTGCGACCACGTCGTCGATGGGTGAGCCATCGAACAAGACACGGTAGTCGCTGAAATCACGCGCCGGTGTGCTTGTATCGGTCCGTTCGATGGCAACACGGTCGAACAGCGTATGGGCCGGGGCGTTGCCGAGGCGGTCGTCGTGCTTGAAGAGCAGCAACCCGCGGGAACTCATCTGACCACGTGCGGCGGAGTGGTCGTGCTCGAACATCTGTTCTAGTGATTTCCACAGCAGTTCAAGGTCATCGTCGGAGAAGCCAGTCTGCTCGGCCAGCGGGGCGCTGACGAAGCCGTGGGCGCGGTAGAGGCCGTAGGGGACGGTGAATTTGCGGCCGCTTCCTGGCGCTCTGCGGGGCGATTCAGGGCCTGTGTGAGCTTTGCGACCTTCTTCGCGTAGATCGTTGCGGCCCATGGTGCGGTTGTCGCCCTGTTGCTTTTCGGCCTCGGCGTCGGTGGTCACAGCCATGCGCGTAATAGCGTGCTCGGATGAAACGACCGGGTCGATGGAACGGCCGAAGGTGATCTGCACCGGGCCGCGCACCTGTCCGCAGTTGGTCCCGGTCGACATCACCGCGCCGAAGGTCCGCACGTCGAAGAAGTTCCGGCACATCCAGCCACGCGCCTGCTCGACCTGATCGCCCGTACCCTTGCGCTTGCCCTCCTTGCCTGCCGCGTCGATGCCCAGCGCCTGATAGGCGCGTTCGTGCTGCTGGTTGAGCACGGCCTTCTCCTTCACATAGATCTCGACCGGCGGCTGGTCG
>JAGQOO010000379.1 GCA_020427345.1 Phycisphaerales bacterium
CCCTCGCGCATCTCGAAACGCTCGCCCGAGACCGTGAAGGCCAGATCACGCTTCGCCTCGAGGTGCATTTCAATCCGCGCCTTGTTGTCATTCCAGATCGCCCGGTGGCGGAAATCCGCCGGATCGACATCGCTGTCCAGCTCGCGGGCGATGCGTTTGAGAAGGTTCAGATTGAAGGCCGCCGTCACGCCTTCGGCATCGTCATAGGCAGCTTTGAGGATCGCAGGTTCCTTGATCCGGTCGGCCCCGAGCAACAGGGCATCGCCGGGCCGCAGCCAGCTGCGGATATTCTTCAGCACCTGCACAGCCTGGTCGGGTTCGAAATTGCCGATCGTCGAGCCGGGGAAGAAGACGAGGCGGCGCCCGTCCGGGATGTCGAGTTCAGACAGGTCGAGCGGCACGGTGAAGTCCGCACACACTGCGCCGACGAACAGGCCAGGATGGCCGGCGGCGAGATCGCGGCAGGCAGAGATCAGATGATCTTTCGAGATATCCGAGCCGATATAGGCTTTCGGGCGATCCAGCGCGCGCAGCAAGGTCGAGATCTTCACCGAGGAGCCGGAGCCCGGTTCGATCACGATTGCGCCCTGTCCGGCGCGCTGTGCGATGTCCGGTGCGATCCGTTCGAGGATGGAGAGCTCGGTGCGCATGACATAGTATTCCGGGGTCGCCGTG
>JAGQOO010000037.1 GCA_020427345.1 Phycisphaerales bacterium
ACACGGTCGGCTGCTCCAAGTGCCACATTCCGTCGATGACCGGCGATTTGGGCGAAGTCCCGCTGTATTCGGACCTGCTGTTGCACGAGATCATGGACTCGCCGCGAATCGGCATCGTTGACGGCGCCGCGGGGATTCACGAGTTTCGCACCGCGCCGCTTTGGGGCATCAGCCAGACCGCCCCGTACCTGCATGACGGCTCCGCAGACACGCTCGATGAGGCGATTCGCGGTCACCAGGGCGAGGCGCATGACGTAATTGACGCGTACGAGGCGCTGAGCGCGTCGGACCGGGCCGCGCTGATCGCGTTCCTGGAAACGCTGTAAGGACATAATCCGGAAAACGCCAATTGAGGCGCGTCGCGGTGGAATCGCCGCGTCGCGCCTCTTATATTTCAGCCATGAGCAACGAATCCACCGCCACGCTGATCCGCGGCGCGGCGCACGTGTACACGGAAACCGAACTCGAACACCGGCTCGCCGCCAGCGCGAAGTCGGGCCGGCAAATGCGCGTCAAACTCGGCATGGACCCGACCGCCCCGGACATTCACCTCGGCCATTCCGTCGTCCTGAGAAAAATGCGCCAGTTTCAGGACATCGGCCACCGCGCCGTGCTGATCATCGGCGATTTCACCGCCCGCATTGGCGACCCGACCGGCCGCAGCGCGACGCGGCCGGTGCTGACTGACTCCGAGATTGACCACAACGCGGAGACGTATCTCCAGCAGGCCGGCGCGATTCTCGATCTGTCGCCGGAGCGTTTTGAAGTGCGGCGCAACTCCGAGTGGCTGAGCGCGATGAAGTTCGACGACGTGATTCGCCTGACCGCGAAGATGACCGTCGGGCAGATGCTGAAGCGCGAGGATTTTCGCAATCGCTATGAAGCCCAGACGCCGATCAGCCTGCATGAGTTGCTCTACCCGCTCGCGCAAGGCTGGGATTCGGTGATGATCGAGGCCGACGTGGAACTCGGCGGCACCGATCAGACGTACAACAACCTCGTCGGGCGCGATCTGCAGAGCGACGCCGGCAAACCGCCGCAGATCGTGATGACGATGCCGCTGCTGCGCGGCCTCGACGGCGAGCGCAAGATGTCCAAGAGTTACGGCAACACCATCGCCGTTACGGACACGCCGCGCGACATGTTCGGCAAGACGATGAGCATTCCGGACAGTCTGCTGGAGGAGTGGTTCACGCTGCTGACGACAATCCCCGAAACCGATTGGCGGGCCCGCGTCGCCGAACACCCGATGAAGGCGAAAGACTTCCTGGCGCAGCAGGTCGGCGCGATGTTCCACACACCCGATGACATGCGCGATGCAGCGGCGTGGTGGCACGAGAGCTTCGGCTCGAAAAAGCAAAGTGAAGCGATCGATGTCGCGCTCGCGCCGGATGAGGCGTCAGACGGGGCGGCGCCGGCGTGGATGATCGCGTGGGTCGCGCACGGCCGCGCGTTGTCCAAGTCCGACGCCCGCCGCATGGTGCAGGGCGGCGCCTTCGAATACCCGCTTGGCACAAAGGTCACCGACCCCAACGCGATGTTGAAAGTCGAGACAGGCGTTGAATTCCGCGCCGGTCGTCATCGCGAAGGTGAGTTGATCAAGCAGCCGCTGATCGGGCGGATTCGTCGGTAGAATTGCGCGCAGAATTTACTTGATCTTTGCGGTTGAAAATGTAGACTCAGTTCAGTGAGTCGGCGAAGTCGCCGATTCATCACTGACCTTCCGTACAAGGAGCCGACCGTGCAAGTCTCTGCGATTGCCATTCCGGGTGTCGGCTCCGCGCGCTGATCGCGTTAGTCGCGTTTCTCCGCCTGATCCGAACCCCTAACTGACTCTTCGCATGCCGGATCTTCGGATTCCGGCTTCACGCGCCCTTTCTACCCAATGGTTGAAGCCACAGGTTCCGCGCGCGGATTCTGATTCCGCGCGCCTCTTGGAGAGCAAATGAAGTTTCGCAATAGAAGGACCCTTCGCGCGGCGCGGGCCGCCGCGGAGTTGTTTGATGATGATGGCGTGGATCCGCGAACCGCGTTTTCGCGTGAAAGCGGGCGAAGCGCGTCTGAAGCTGATCGAAAGAGCATGCAGGCCGCCAGGGTCGCGCAGCGCGCGATCGAGGCCGCGCTCGTTGAGTGCGGCGACGCCTTACGGGCGGATATCGAGGTTGTGTCGGTGGAGCCGCTGCGCGGCGCAGCGCGCTTGAACGTGATCCTGCGCGCGCATCAGGTCAGCGATCAACGGTTCGACCTCAGCGAGATTCAAGCGCGCCTTAGTCGCTTGCGCGGGTTTCTCCGCGCCCGCGTGGCGCAGGATCTGCGACGACGGAAGGCGCCCGATATCGCGTTGACGGTGATTCCCGCAGAGGAAACGCCATGAAGCGGGCGGCTCGTGTGAAAAAACGAGGCCGCGCTCCCATCGCAACCTGGCTGACCGAGCCGATGTCACGAGATGTTCGCGCGGCGATCGAACGCGTTGCGCGACTCGATGGCGTCGCTCGCATAGCGGTCATGCCGGACGTGCACTTGGCCGTCGGAGGCTGCGTTGGAATGGTGGTCGCGACATCGCGGCGGATCCTGCCGCAAGCGGTTGGTGGCGACATCGGCTGCGGTATGTTGGCAATCGCGACAGACGTTGGCGCCGATGCGCTGGCGTGCCCCGATCGCTCAGGGGCGCTGCTCAATCGTCTTCGAACCGCCGTCCCTGCCATGCGCCATCGCGATCTCGCGTCGGCTCCGGCGCTTGACGGTTTGCAACCGTCGTTACTTTCCACCGCGTCGCTCGCGAAGCGCGCCGAGCGAGAAGGCCGAATCGAACTCGGCTCGCTCGGACGCGGCAATCACTTCCTGGAATTCCAGCGTGATGAGGAAGGGCGATTGTGGCTGATGATCCACAGCGGTTCGCGCTGCATGGGGCAGGCGATCAGCGGCGCTCACGACGCAAATGCGGAACGCGCCGCCGGCGGCCTGCGCTGCCTCGACGCGGCCACTCCCGCCGGTCAGGCGTACTTGAACGATGTCGCCTGGGCACGGGCATACGCGGCTGAGAATCGCCGGCTGATCGCCAATGCGGCGGGCGCCGTTTTGAATGAGCTGATCGGGGCGGCACTCCTGCCCGAAACGCGCATCGAGTGCGATCACAACCATGTGCGAATCGAGGCGCATTTCGGTCGCGAGTTGCTTCTGCATCGAAAAGGCGCCGCGCCCGCCGCCGAGGGCGAGCCCGGCGTCATCCCCGGCTCGATGGGGACTGAGAGCTTTCACACGATCGGCCGCGGATGCGCGGACGCGCTGCGAAGTAGTTCGCACGGCGCCGGCCGCGCGCTGACGCGCACCGAGGCGCGGCGACGCGTGTCGCCTGAGCGACTGGAACGCCAGCTTGGCGACGTCGCCTTCGACACGCGCCTCGCAGATCGTCTATGCGAAGAAGCCCCATCGGCGTACAAGGACATCGGCGGGGTGATGCGCGCGCAACGCGAACTGACACGCATTAGTCGTCGCCTGCGCCCGGTACTCGTCTACAAGGGAGTCTAAGTACGCGCGTCCTGGTTTCCGGCCTCGGCGGGCGCGCGTCATCGGCGCCCGCCCGCTCGAGCGCCGGGCCGCTAAGCTGTGCGCATGTCCAATGCCCCTTTGCCGACCGGCGTCGAACCCGTCTGGCGGCGTCGGTTGCTAATTTTCGCCCTGGTGATCGCCGCGATTTTCGCGGGGTTACGCTTCGTTCGCGTCGACGCCGACCTGCCGCCCGGCATCACGCCGTCGTTCAGCCTCTTTACCGACGAAGGGATTTACGCCCGAAACGCGGCAAACTTCGCCGCCGGCCGGCCATGGCGCGTGCCGACCGACTACAACACGGGTGTCAACTATCCGGCCTTCTCGGCGCCGCAGGCGCTCGTCTTCGGCCTGTTCGGCGCCAATATGGCCGTGGCGCGCGGCCTCAACGCCGTGTATTCGATCATCCTGATCGCGCTACTCGCCTCGCTGCTGTGGCGGTGTGTCAGCCCGCTCGCGGCGAGCGTGATGGCGGCGCTGGCGCTATCAAACTACGTCCTGTTTTTCTTCAGCCGTTTCGCGCACCTGGATATTCCGATGGCGATGTGGCTCGCGCTCGCGCTGCTGATGATATTCGCCGCCGATCGGCCCGTTTCCATCGCTCGCGGTGTGGGCATAGGTGTCGCGTTTGCGCTTGCGATGCTGACCAAGACCAATGCGTTCTTCGCGCTGCCCGCTTTGCTTTGGGGCGTGTGGAGCCAATCGCGATTCGCGAGCGGGCTCGACACGCCGACCACTCCGAAAGCGCGCCTCAAACGCGTGATTGCCCCAATTGTCGCCATGGGTAGCGCTTGCGCGATTCTGCTCGCGGCATACGGCGTATTCATCGTTGTGCCGTTTCTCGATGACTACCGCGTCGTCGCCGGCAGCGTCATCAGCGATCGACTCCGGCTCAATCCCGCCACGCTTGCGTACGGCGTCTGGCGAATGCTCGCCGGCGGGACTCGGATTGACCTGCTGCTATACCCGCTCGGGCTGCTTGTCGGCCTGGTCGTGATCGTGCGAGACGCGCGCGTCCGGCCGATCGCCGTCGCGTTGCTGCTGTGGATCGTCATGTACGCCGGCTTGATGGGCACGCAGGGCGGCGCCCGACCCACGCGCTACTACTTGCCCGTTGCGGCGCCGGTCATGGCTTTGGTCGGCGTTGGAGTCGAGTTCGTCTCGCGTCGAAAAGCGAACGTTGTCGTCGCCTTGGCTGTCGGCGGCGTCGCGGCCTCATTTGCGTGGAACAGCTACAAAGTCGCCCGCGATCTCGCCGACGCCCGCTACACGTTCCGCGACGCGGCGATGTCGATCCGCGACCACATCCGCGCGGACGGCGTGAGCGAGCCGCTCATGCTCGGCCACATCGCCGGCAATCTGGGGCTGTACAACGGTGTCCCGTCGGTCGGATCGCACTTCGGCCGCGAGACTGAGCGATGGCAGGCCTTCGACCTGTCGCGGTTCCGCCCGACTCATTTCGTCTCCTATGGCCCGATCGCCCCGCTTCAGCAGCGTTTGCTGTCGGAGGCGGGGTACGAGTGGGAGTTGGAGGACCGTTACGAGATCATGGGCAGCTATTACCGCGACGGCGGGGGGACGTGCCTTTACCGGCTGATCAGCCCAGTCTCGGATCTTCCATAACGCGTTGTCAGAAAATGATTTGCGAATCTTAGAATGGAGGTTCCGGGTGCCACAGCCGTCTCGGCCAGTGCCGCGCTTGGGGGGCTTGATCCAAGAACCACTGCCGAGACGGCAGTGGCACACTCGCGGGCGGGGGGGGGCCGGACGGGCTGCACGAAGTTGGGCGGCGCGGAGGCGCCGAGTCGAACCCCGCTTGCAACTCCATGCCCGTTGCGCAATACTATAGGGCTCGAAGGATTTTCACGGTCCGGCCACTGTCGGCGGGGCCAGAATGAGGCCAAACAGCATGAAAAAAGACATCCATCCCAAATACGGGCCGTCGAAGGTCAGTTGCGCTTGCGGCGCCACGTTCGACACGCGGGCCACGCTGGACGAGATCAAGGTCGACATCTGCTCGGTCTGCCACCCGTTCTACACCGGCAAGCAGAAGTTCGTTGACACGACCGGCCGGGTCGAACGCTTCCAGAAGAAGTTCGGCGGCGACTACTTCAAGAAGCCGTCCAAGTCCAAGGCTTAGCTGTTATCCGATGAGATATCCGGGGCGTGCGCTCGTCGCGTGGCGAGTTCGCCCCGGTTCTTTTTGGGTTAATGACGGGGCCCGCGCCAATGACGATGACGGTTGAACATCCCAGTTGGATTGCCCGCGTAGCCGAGATGGCCGCGCGCAGCGACGAACTTACCGAGCGGATGAACCAGCCCGAGGTCGCCACCAACGGCCCCTTGATCGTCAAACTCGCCCGCGAGCGCGGCGAGCTGGAGAAAATCGCCAAGCCGTACCGCGAATACCGCACCGTGACCGAGCAACTCGCCGAGTCCGTGGCGCTGCTAAACGACCCGACCACCGACGCCGAACTCCGTGAACTTGCCGAATCCGAGGCGGAAACGCTCAGCGCCCGCCGCACTGACCTGCTCGACAAGCTTCAGGAGAAACTCCTGACCGGCGACGAGGCGTCGATTTCCAGCGTGATCGTCGAAATCCGCGCCGGCACCGGTGGGGACGAAGCCGCGCTATTCGCAGGTGAACTCGTCGGCATGCTGACGGCCTATGCGCAACGCAAGGGCTTCAAGGTCGAAACGCTGTCGTTTTCCGAAACGGAGCTTGGCGGCGTCAAAGAAGCGATCCTGAACATCAGCGGCGACGAGGTGTACATGGGCCTGCGGTTTGAGGCGGGCGGTCATCGCGTGCAGCGCGTGCCGAAAACCGAGGCGCAAGGCCGTGTGCACACGTCCGCCGCGACGATCGCCGTCATGCCCGAGCCCGAAGAAGTCGAAGTCGACATCAACTGGGAGCGCGACGTGATCGAGCATACGAGTCGCGCCGGCGGCCCCGGTGGTCAGAACGTCAACAAAGTTGAAAGCGCGATCAAGCTGGAGCACATCCCGACCGGCATCACCGTGTCAATGCGCGACGACAAGAGCCAACACAAGAATCGCGCCAAGGCCCGCCGCATCATGCTGTCCCGCGTGTATGAGCATCACCTGCGCGAGCAGCAGCAGAAGATGGCGTCGGATCGCAAGTCGATGGTTGGCAGCGGCGATCGCAGCGAGCGCGTTCGTACGTACAACTACCCGCAGAACCGCATTACCGACCATCGCGTTGGTGTTGATGTCTTCGACATTGTCGGTGTCGTCGAGCGCGGCGAGCTGGACGAATTTCACGAGGCCCTGCACGAGGCCGACCTGAAGCAGCGGCTCGAAAACCTGTCGTGATCCCGCGGCTAGAACTTCCCGCTCCGGCCAAAATCAACCTCGCCCTGCGCGTGTCGCCCATTCGCCCGGACGGCTTTCATCCGATCGAATCACTCGTCGCGCTGATCGATCTGTGCGATGACATGACGTTTGAGCCTGATCCCCGTGGCGGCATCGCCGTCGAGATCGACGCAAGATCGCCGCGGGCAATCGCGGACATTCCCACCGACCATCGCAATCTCGCCGCAAAGGCGGCGCTGACTCTGCGTGAAGCGGCCGGCCTGGATCCGTCGCGCGTCGGCGTCCGCATTTGCATTCACAAGCGCATCCCCGCCGGCGCCGGCCTTGGCGGTGGCAGCTCCAACGCGGCCGCGACGCTCATCGCGCTTAACGAATTGTGGGAGTTAAGCCTGGACGCCGGCCGCCTCGCCGAGATCGGCGCCGCGATCGGTTCCGATGTGCCGCTGTTCATGTCGACGCCGGTCAGCGTGATGCGCGGCCGTGGTGAAGTCGTTTCGCCTTCAACGCTTCGACTCAATGCGAGGATTGTGTTGTTGATTCCGCCGTTCGGCTGCGCGACAGGCGCGGTCTACCGCGCATACGACGACATCGGCGTGGACAGCGGGGCGGATCGCTTCGCCGCGCTGCTGACAAAGGGGGAACTGGGCGCGTCGATCGTGTCGGAGCTCTTCAACGACCTCGAGCTTCCCGCGTCGCAGGTCGAACCGCGCCTGCGCGCGCTCAAGTCCCGCGCAGAACACGCGACCGATAGGCCGTTCGTATTGACCGGTTCGGGCGCGGCAATGTTCACACTGGCGCCGGACGTCATGACAGCGGGCGAAATCGCGCAAGACCTTCGAGCTGAGTTAGGGGGCGCCTGCGAGGCCGTTGTCGCAAGCCCCTGTTACGCCGATCGCAGTTAAGGAGTCGCTTCCACGCCCTTTTGCGCCGACGCCGTCGCGGCGCCGACCTGCGCCGGTCCGCCCGCTTCCAACGGGTTGATTACGACACTCGTCGAAAGCAGCAACGGCGGCAGCACAGTTGGCGCGTCGGGTTTGAACGGCGCGTAGATCAGATTCAGCGGAACGGTGTTGCGGCCGAACTTCAGCAACTCCGCCTTGATCGCGTCGCTTTGGCTTGTGTAATCCGCCTCGATTGGAATCACGCCCAGCTCGCGCATCTTGTCGCGCACCGCCTGGCGCTCGAGCACCGTGTTCTTGTTCGCCAGGCAGTTTCCGCACCACCGCGCCGTGTAGTCGACGTAAACTGGATAACCTGCCGCAGCGAGCGTCGGGCCGATGTCCGGCGCCCAATGCTGCCAGGGAATGCCGTTGTCCCAATCCGCGGTTCGCACGGATTCGGCAATGGCGGCCGTGTTGATCACCGTTGTAATGGGCCCGCGGCGCTCCGGCTCATACATCGCATAGCCGAGGCGAACGCCGGCCATCGCAAGGGCGACCGCGCCGCCCCACACCCAGTATTGCGTCGCCCGTTTCGAGAGGGGCGTCAGCTTGCCGATCATCCACGCGCCGACCGATACACACGCCCAGAAGCACAGCACAGCGATGATCGCGTTGCCGCCGAGTTGTCCGCCCAAAACCCATAGCAGCCAGATCGCCGTTCCGACGAGCCCAAACCCCATCGCCTGTTTGAACGTCACCATCCACGGGCCGGGGCGCGGGATGTATTTCATCAGTTTTGGATTGGCGCTGAATGCGACATACGGCGCGGACATGCCGACGCCGATCGCCGTAAACACAACAAACACCGCCAGCGTCGGCGCTGTCAGTGTGTATGCCACGGCCGTTCCGAGAAACGGCGCCGTGCAGGCGGTGCCCAGCAGCGTGGCCAGAAAGCCCATCGCGAACGCGCCGCCGTAGCCGTGCTTAGGGGCGGCGCCGTGCATCGTGTCAATGGCGGCGCCGGGCAGCGTGATTTCAAAGACGCCGAACAGATTTAGCGCCATCACGAACACGACCGTGCTGACAGTGATCACAATCCACGGGTATTGCAGCGGGTTCTGCCCGAAGTCGACCCCGAAAACGCGCGGGGCGATCGACATCAGCGCCATGATCCAGAACCACACCATGATGCCCGCACAAAACGACAGCCCCAGCCGCAACACGCGGCCGTAGTCCTCGCCGGACTGCTGCACGAACCCGACGATCTTAATGGAAATCACGGGCAACACGCAGGGCATCAGGTTCAGAACGAACCCGCCCGCAAGTCCCAGCAGAATCGCGAGAAGCAGCGAAGTCGGCGCTTCGGATGAAGCCGGTGTGGCGATCGCGGGTTCCGGCACTGTGTCCCCGGCGTCCCACAAGCTCTCATTTTGCACCGAATCGGCGATGTCGGCGTCGCTCGTTGTCGCTAAGCCGGCGGGCCCGATGCTGAAACGCGCCCGCGACTCCACTATCTCCGGCGGATAGCATTGGCCCTCTTCATTGCAGGTCTGGTATTGAATCAGCACCCGCAGCGAACGCGGTCCCGGCGTCGCGTCTTCCGAAACGGTAAACGGCTGTCGCGCCTCAATCGTCCCCGCATACTCGGCCACCTTGCCGACATACTCGACTTCGTGGACCTTCGGCTCCGGCCATTTCTGATCGGCGAGGTCGAATTCAAGCGCCGGATCGCCCTCAACCCACAGGCTCGTCGCGACGAACATGTCACCGAACGGCTTGTTCGCCTGAATGTGGTGTTTGTCCTGCACCTTGAACGTCACGATGATCTCGCCCGATTTGCCGGGTTCGATCGAAGTGGGCTCAACGCGGATATTGCTGCCTTTCAAGTAATCCGCGTCTTTGAGTGGCTTCGGCAGCGCCTCGCTCGCATGCTTGAACATCGCCGCCCGATTCGCCTCGATGTCGCCGATTTGGGCGGAAACGGGGAGCGTGATGCGGCCGTCAGCCTGAACCGGCAGGCACGCTTCTTTGCACGCCAGTCCGTTCGCGTGCACGAGGATTGTCGCCGTCCGATCCGGTTTCACGTCCGCATCCACGCGAACGGTGGCGAGCACGATTGTCGGATTTGGGATCGACAGATACTGGTCCGACCCGACTTGGCCGAATTCCGGCTTTGGGAATCGCAGGTTCTCAATGTGCACGCCGGTCGGCGTTTCGAACCGCAGCGCCGTGGGCAGTCCTGAGCCGATGATGACAGGGTGGTAGAGATGCCACTCCGGTTGAACGGTCAGTTCGATGAGCAGGTCAGTGCTGTACCCGGGCGCTAGCGCAGTCCGCTCTGCCGAAACCGCCACCGAGAACTTGGGGTCTTCCTGCGCAACGGCCGCGCTAAGCCCACCGGCAATCAGTACGGCTGCGGCCACGCGCTGCCAAGTTCGGTTTAGTCTTCGAGTTTCGGTCAAGTACCACTCCGCTTGCGCTTAGCGCCGGGTTCACGTCAGGATTGTTCGCCTCGCCCGGCGGCGCTTCCCTTCAAAACGCGCGACGCCGATCGATTATGCCCCAATCGCGCCGGAAAATCAGCCGCTCCCGGTGCGCGATCCGTCGAGACCGGCCGGCGAAATCGCGAACGTCCGGAAACGTCGCCTTGTCAACCTGCCCCATCTCACCCAGAATCTCGCCGAACCGCAGCCGGGGAGCCAGATGCCGATTGTGCGACTGCTCCGCCCGCACCAATGGATCAAGAACCTGTTCGTGCTGGCGGCGCTGGTGTTCGGAAAACAGCTTTTCAACGCCAACAGCGTGATCATAGCGCTGCTGGGCTTCTTCGCCTTTTGCCTCGTCAGCAGTGCCGTGTACGTGCTGAACGACCTGCACGATCGCGACGAGGATCGCCTCCATCCGCGAAAACGACTCCGCCCCATCGCCTCCGGGGAGGTCTCGCCGAACTCGGCACGGATGCTGTTCGCCGGGCTGGTCGTTGTGGGGATCGGCGGGGCCTTCGCCCTGGGACGGGCGTTCGGGTTGGTCGTCGCCGGCTACCTTGTCCTGCAGTTGCTTTACACATTCGGCTTCAAGCACGCCGTGATTCTCGACGTGATCTGCATCGCGGTCGGATTTGTGATGCGCGCCGTCGCCGGCGCGGTGCTGATCGCCGTGCCGATTTCGCCGTGGCTGGTCGTCTGCACGTTCACGCTGTGCCTGTTCATGGGCTTTAGCAAGCGCCGCTGCGAACTTAACGCGATCGCCAACGGGGCCGCCGGCCAGCACCGCCGCACGCTGGAAATCTACACACCGGACCTGCTGAACCACATGACCACACTGGCGGCTGGGCTGGCGATTGTGACCTTCCTGCTCTACACGACCGACGCCCGCACGAAGGCCGTCTTTCGCGAAAGCGCGGAGTTGTTGATCTACACGCTACCGATCGTTGTCTACGCCGTGTTTCGTTTTGCCGTGCTCGTGGAGCATGGCGAGGTCGACGGGCCGACGGACGTCATCACGCGCGATCGGCCGTTTCAGGCCGCGATTGTCCTTTGGGTATTGGCGGTTCTCGCAATCATCTATTACGGCGCGCAGCTTCGCGCGATGTTTCTGGGCGCTCAGGTCGACCCAGCCGGTATGACCTGAGCCATGCCGGCCGACGGCGACCGCCACATTCTGTCCGCGACGATCCGCGCGGGCTATCCGGACTTCCTCGATCTGCCGTGGGGCCGGCCGCTGGAGACGTGGCAATCCCACTCAGCGCGCGTCGAGGATTTGCCGCGCGGCATCGGGCGCCACCCGGTCGTCTTTGTCAGCTACAGCAATCGGCTGTATGTCCTCAAGGAACTGCCGATGGGAATCGCCGAGCGCGAATTCACCGCGCTGACGGTGATGGAGGAGCGCCGCCTGCCGTGTGTGCGCGGCGTCGGGCATCTCGTCGTACGAACGCCGGACGAGGATCTCAGCGTCGTCATCACGCGCTATCTCGATCGCTCATTGCCGTATCACGCGCTGTTCATGGGTGACACGATGGTGCGCTATCGCGATTACCTGCTTGACGCGATGGCCGTGCTGCTGGTCGAACTCCACCTCGGCGGCGTCTTCTGGGGAGACTGTTCGCTCAGCAACACGCTCTTTCGGCGCGATGCCGGCCGCCTTAGCGCGTATCTCGTCGACGCCGAAACCGCTGAAACCCACACAACGCTCACGCCCGGCCAGCGGAGTTACGACCTCGACCTGATGGAAGAGAACCTGACCGGCGGCCTGTTGGACCTTGAAGCCGCACACGCGTTACCGCCCAAGATGCAGGTCGAGCGCGTCGGCCAATACGTCCGCGAACGCTACGACACGCTGTGGAATGAGGTCACGCGCGAACAGGTCCTACCCGCCGATGAGCCGAACCGTATACAGGACCGCGTACGGAAACTGAACGACCTCGGGTTTTCGGTGGACCGCATCCAACTCGTCACGTCAGACGCCGGCCGGCAGTTGCGCCTGCGCGCCAGCGTGACCGATCGCTCGTTTCATCGGGACATGCTGCATTCACTGACGGGGCTGTTGGCTGAGGAGTTGCAGGCCCGCACCATGCTCAACGAGATCGAGCAATTGAAGGCGACATGGTCGCTCGACGAAAACCGCAGCCTGCCGCTCTCTGTCGTCGCCTATCGCTGGTTCGCGACTGTCTACACGCCGGCCGTCGCCCGGCTGGAGCCGCTGCTCGCCCGCGGCGGCGACCCCGGCGAAATGTACTGCCAGGTGCTCGAGCACAAGTGGTATATGTCCGAACGCGCCAAACACGACGTCGGCCACATTTCGGCGGCGGATGACTACCTGCACCGCTACGGGTTTCAGGCCGCCGCCATCACCGGTGAGCCCACACCCGACCTCGTCGCCCGCGTCTCGCGCTCGCGCCCGCGCTCGCGCTGGCGCGTGTTCCGCTGGCTGCGGCGCTGGATCGGCCGGGTGCGGTCCGGCTAGCCGCCAATCCCAACCCCGCCATCAGCACGCCTATCGGCAACCCGCACGGCAGGCCTGCCGCCGGCTCGCTCAGGTCGGCCTCGAAAACGCGTTCTAGCTCGCCCGTGTCAACGTCACTCCGGGATGGCGGCAGCCCGAACGATGTCGCCTTTGCCCGGCCATCCTCTCCAATGTCGATTCGAACATAGCTGAACCGATTCGGCTCGAAATGGCGGTAATTGGAAATCTGTCGCAGCCGCGTGAGCAGCAGGGGCTCAAGCGCGTCGAACAGCGCCTCGAAGCCGGCGCGCGGCGCGCCGAGGAACTCCGCGCCGACGCCGACAATCGCCTCTTTGAATGACGTCGTGCCGATCGGCCCCGCGACGAGTTCCTGCACGCGAATGCCGTTCGGCAGGTCATAGTTGCCGCGTGGGAATCGGAACGGAACCGTCAGGTCCGGGTTGTACGCGCTGGCGTGAATGTCCGTGGCCAACACGATCACATTCTCGATGCGCGATTGGTCGATCGCCTCCAACAAGCGCCGCCGTTCGGCTTCGTATCCGTCCCAATGGTCATAGGGCAGGAGTCCGACGAACGACATCGTGATGCTCTCGACGACAAACCGATAACGCGTTTCTGACGCGCGAAGGCCGTCGACCAGCCAGTCAAACTGCGCGTCGCCGAGCATCGATCTCGGCGAATCCAACAGATCGATGCAGTCATTGTCCTTGCCGAACGGCCCGAGCAGCACGCCATACGGATCGAGCGCGTTGCACAGGTCTTCGACGGACTGGTCGCGGTACTGCCGGTCGTCGAGAAGGAACAGTTCCAGCATCGATCCGTAGCGGAACTGTCGATACGTCCGCCACTCTTCGGCGGGATTCGCGCGGATCGGCATGTACTCGAAGAAAGCCTGATAAGCCGCCTCGCGCTGCTCCGCTGACAGATCCGGGTCCATGCCGGCGTAGTCGTTGTAGATTTCGTGGTCATCCCAGCCGACGTAGAACGCCGTGCTGGCGGCGAGTTCCTGAAGGTATGGATCGGAGCGCATCTGGCGATACTTCGCGCGATAGTCCGCCAGTGTCGTCGCGCGGCCGAGACCGCCGGCGGGCACATCGCCGTAAATCGTGTCGCCAAACCAGATGAAAAAGTCGAGATCTTCGCGGGCGGCATGTCCGAGAATGCCAAACGGCGCGTAGCGGAAGTCCGAGTCACCCGAATAAGCGAAGCGCACGGCCCGATTGTCGCCATCGAGCGGCGCGGTGCGAAACTGCCCGACGCGGCTGACGCAATCCGGCTGGTCTTTCGCGGAGAAGCGGTAATACAATGTCGTGTCGGGGGGGAGGCCATCGGCTGTGACGCGAATGGTCTGATCGTTGTCGGGCGTCGCCTCGGCATCAGCCCTGAAGATGACGGCGCTGAAGTCCGCGTCGGTCGCGACCTCGGCGACGACGCCGATCGCGTCGTCGGCCCGCGTCCAGAGGATCGCGCCGGTGGGGGTGACATCGCCGGCCGAAACCCCGAGCGAGAAGCCTGCGCCCGCAATGGTCTGAGTTGCGATCGGGATCAGGAATACGGACGCCCAAACGGCGCGCGTTGGCGGGCGATTGTTGGCTGAGAAACGTCCGCGTGGACATGGGTGGGGCTTGATTCCGATCGCCCGATAAGCCCGCCCGGCGTGTTTTGGACACATGGGCGGCAGTATACTGATCTGGCGACCGACACGGGAGAGTTTTCGGGACGTTGTTCGGTTTTTGACTGGTGCGTCTGCGTCGTGCGCGGCCATTGATAAGTCCCACTGTGCTGGGGCGTTTGCGCATTTCATTGACGTTGTGTCGGGCTGTGGATACTCTTGCCGACGGGGCGTTCTGTCCCCGGGGCGAAACGGGTTTCACGATCACGTAAAGCGAGTCCAAGGTTCCTTGGGAGAATTGAGCATGCAGGCCTATCGGATGACGAGTCGTCGGACGTGGGCGTTGGCGGCGTGTCTGGCCGTCACAACGCTGCTGTCGACGGCGCAGGCGGAGGAGCGGAAGTTCACCGTCATTATGGCGGTCCCCGTGAAGAACAATCCGCAGCTTCCCTTGCCGAATCTGGACCAGATCAGACGACAGTATTTCAACCGCGACGACTTGATCGGTAACCCGGCGCTGCGCCGTCCGGATATCGATTCGTTTTCCGAGTACTGGTACGAGATATCGTACGGCAACGTCAGCGTCAGCGGCGACGTCATCGGCTACGCTGAAATCCCCTGGCCGATCCTGCCTGAGAATGACGCCACGACCGGCGACAATCATGCGCAGAAGCGACTGAAGTTCGCCGACCTGAATGGCGACAACAACTTCAACCGCGACACGGGCGAAGTCGTTCCCGCCGCGCAGAACCAAGCCATCCTGATCGACTACAACGGCGACAATCCCGGCACGGCAACTCCGGGCTTTCCGCCGTTTATAGATGCGCCGACGCCCGGCCTGATCGACGTCGATGCCCAGATGAACCCGGTCTGGACGCCGGGCGAGCGCTTCCTCGACATCAACAACAATGGTCGCTACGACCTGCTGCTCGAGCGCGATACCGACGGCATCATGTCCGAGGCCTGCATGGCGGACGGCGTGTTCGAATCGCCCGAGTGGTGTGATGATCCGATGGAAGGCGGAGACGGCGACAATAAGTGGGACTTCCCCGAGCCGTTCGAAGACTTCCTCGTAATCTACAACCCCGCCGGCACGACGCCGATGGATCGCTGGATCAAGCTCGATCCGAGCGCGAACAACACGGGTGACGACCCGACCGTTGTTGGATCGCGGGCCTGGGCCGACGCCTACATTCGCCGCAACTACCCTGGCAACGCCGACGCCCTGATCGCGCGTTGCGGAAACGGCGTATATGACGGTCCGGATGAGTGGACCGAGTTCATGATCCCTGACGACATCGACGTGAATCCGAAGCTGCAGCAGGCGCCTGGCAATGACATGTTCCAGGCCTTGGGCAGTATCCGCACGCCGCGACCGAACGAAACCAACACTCAGATCCTGCCGGCCGCTTATACCCACTGGGATTATGACGCGTGGTGGGCCTCGTATTGGACCGACAAACATATCGCCGCGCAGCTCGATCCCGGCACGCCGCCGGATGCCCCGGCCTGGCCGGCGGTCCCGGGCGTCCCCCCGACTTTTGGCGGGAACATCCCGAACATGCGCCCGTTCAACCCGGAAGACCCGGCGATCGGCGGACAGCGCGCCTTCAACCCCAACGTGGGTGGCACCCTGGCTCGTAAGGGTATGCAGTGCAACAAGATTGACGACCCGCGCCCGGATCGCCCGGACATGCCCGAGGATCCGGTCCAGTGCTACAACGATCAGCCCTTCCCGCCGCCGGCCCCGGCCGCCATGGGCGACGGTTCGCTCGATCCGGCGTTCGAGATGGCCAACGGCGATCTGAGCGGCTACTTCAGCGATCCGGGTGGCTTCGTTGAGATGAACGTCTACCCGGACAACCTCGACATCAACGGCGACGGCACGCCCGATGTCTACGACGGTCCGGCCGAGTGGGACGACCTCCCGTCGTCGATCTATCACGCCAAGAGCACGTCCGGCCTCGGTATCGGCGGCGACTTGGCGTGGGGCGAAGTCACTTCGACGCGTAACGCCTCGATCCTGGGCGAGGACATCAGCGGCGGTAACCCTGGCGCTCCGCCGAATCCGGATATGGTCATTCCGGCCGCCGGTCCCGGCGCGTTCAACATTCACGGCGCCAACGGCTATGACGCCGGCAACATGGTCACGATTGAGTGGCTGACCTGGCGTAAGGATGAGCCCAGCGGGGCCGCGATGAAGCGCGACTTCAACCTCGACGGTCTGCTCGACCTCGGCGAAATGCGCGCTCCGGGCACCGAGAACTACGCGATCGACCTGGACAACGGCACCAACAACGATGGTGGTCCGCAGGGTAGTGACTATCCGTTCAACCGCCGTCGCATCACCGAAGACGCCGTCGAGGCGCTCGATTCTTCGACGGACTGGGATCCGCTCGTGTCCCCGGTCCGACCGGAGATCAATACGCAGGCCGAAGGCATGGTCAGCGTGGGCGGCACGCTTCTGATGTCAGAGGAAGGCTGCAACGACCTGAAGTTTGACTTCGGTTTTTACCTGTTCAACGGCGGCTTCGTTTGTGATCCCAACGGTTCTCCGATCGACTCGATGGACATTCGCGGCCTCGCGTTCGACCCCACGACCGGCAACATCTTCGCCAGCGATGTCGAGCACGGATTGCTGCTCAACATCTTCCCGGGCGATCAGATGAACCCGCCGACCGTGACGGTCGTTGGTCCGATGGGCTTTGCCGCGGTGAATGGCCTGGCGTTTGATCCCGGCCGCAACCGCATCTATGGCTCCGACGTGGCTACCGGGCAGTTGATCCGGATCAATCCGGCAACCGGCGCCGGAACGGCCATCGGTCCGATCGGCTTCGCGGAGGTCGAGGGTCTGGCCTACGATCCGTTCGCGGGCATTCTCTACGGTTCGGACGTCGCGACGGACAAGCTCATTCGCATCAACGTTCAGACCGGCGCCGGCACGGCGATCGGCTCATTGGCGTTTGGCAACGTCCGCGCGCTTGAGTTCGACGTGTTCACCGGCCAGCTCAAGGGTGTGGACGGCTCTGTCGTCTCCGAAGTCGGGGAAGGCGAGTTCGGCACGCTGCTGACCATCAACCCGACCTCCGGCCTGGCCCTCGCGGACGTGACGAACTTCCTGTTCGGATCGGTCCTGCTCCCGCCTGATTTGTACGAAGACGGCTTGGCGGCCGGCGGACGCGGTCTGTTCCAGCTTCCGGCCCCGGGCATGGACCTGCCGATCACGGTCCAGGAGGATCCGGGCGATCCGACCCCGCTGTCACCGATTCTGTTCTCTGACTTCACCACGGACGTCGGTGACGTCGGCGAGTTCGGCGACATCGAGGGCGTTGAGGTCGCCGGCTTCGCCAAGGAGCTGATGGCCCACGAATTCCTGCACGTGTGGGAAGGCTATCCCGATCTGTACGACTACGACGTCTATATCAACGGCATCGAAAACCGTCCGGTCGGCGTCTGGGACATCATGTCGGGTGGTTTTGTCCATCCGTCGCCGTTCCTGAAGGAACTGGGCTTTGGTGATCGGGGTCTCGGCACACAGCACGAGCCGTGGTTGCAGACGACGAACCTGCGCAAGGCGATTCGCCCGCTCCAGGAAACCGACCTGACGCTGACGGACTACGCGTTCGATCCGGCGGGTGACTCGGTTTACTACTTCGACAACCCCGACAATGTCGGCGAACGTCTCTACTTCTGGCGCTTGACCCGTTTTGATCCGGTCGATCCGCTGATCAACTTCTCGCAGTCATTGCCCGGCGACGGTGTCATGATCATGCACACCGACTTCGGCCAGAACTTTGCGGGCTTCCAGGGGAACTTCGAGAGCTTCCCGCTGCAGCAGCGCATCGCGTCGCACGCCGCATACCAGATCGTCCAGGCCGACGGCCTCGGTCAGCTGGAGAACGGCGAGAACTTCGGTGACGCCGGCGACCCGTTCGGCAATGGGGCCATCTTCAGTGCCGAATCGGACCCCAGCTCGCGCTGGTACAGCACCGTCCGGAGCGGTATTGAAATCCGCAACATCATCAACGAAGAGCAGCAGTCGACGGTCACGTTCTTCTGGCGGCCGTTCGTCGTGCCTTCGCTCGTGTTCCGTCGCCCGCCGGCAACGGTGGTCGTCAACAACCAGCTCGTGCTCGGTTACGAGGCGTTCGACCTCTACGGCGGCACGCGCATTCAGTTCTTCTACGATCAGGCTGATTCCGGCTACAACGGCACGGCGATCAACGCGCCGGTCGTGAAGGGCACGCCCGGCTTCGTCAATCAGACGACGCGTATCGCCTTGCCGGATCTGCCGGCCGACGGCATCTACTACTTCTATGCCCGCCTCGTGCCGGGTGTTGGCCGAGACGGTCTGATGGAGCCCGCCGCGTCCGAGCCGTTTGAGGACCTGGACAACCGCGGACGTGGCGACCTGATGGACGTCAGTGTCGACATCAACAAGTCGAAGCTGGAAAGCTGGACGCTGACCTGCATCGACGACTTCTTCCCCGGCGCTGAAGAGTGGCAGGTGGAAGGCTCCGTTTCAGGTATTCAGACGGGTCGCGCTGTCACGGGCGTTCCGTACACGTCGGATGGCGGCGAAGTCACTCTGACGATGTTGTCCAACGCCATTGTCGGGACCAACGCGCAGGTTATGAGTGACGCGGGCGAGTTCCTGCTGATTGATCCGAGCGCGTCGTTTGTGGCTTCTGATTTCAATCCGGACGACATTGTCCGCGTCATCAGTGGGCCGGGCGCCATTCCGGGCTTCTACACGATTCGCTCGGTGCTATCGCCGACCACCCTCCGCCTGTTCCGCAGCGCCGGTGATTCCGGTGGGGCCGGCGGTGTGAGCTATCGCGTTCACAGCTTCGTCGCGAATTCGGATGGTGGCGGATTTGATTCGTTCACGTTCCTGACCACCGGTCTGACGCAGTACAGCCTGCCGGTGCTGATCGAGCAGGGCACCGTGCAGCCGCTGATTCGCGCGTTCATCAGCGTGACGTATCCGGATGACTTGACGAACTCCGGACGCCAGGTCCCGCTGCGGGTCGGCTTCGACGGCTCGGACACGCTCGACGAGTTCGGTCAGCGCAATCCGAACCTGCTGTTCACGTGGGACTTCGGTGATGGCGCCGGCGCCAACGGCGCCGTGATTGAACACACCTACAACGAGGCCTTCCCCGCCGGGGTCGAGGTCCAGTTGACGGTGCGCAACCCGGCCACCGGTCGCCAGAACACGGCCAAGGTCAACATCGTTATCAACGAGACATTCATCGACGATGACCTTGACGGCATCGGCGACGATGTCGACAACTGCCCGACGGTCGCGAACACCGATCAGGCGGACGATGACGGCGACGGTCTCGGTAACCCGTGCGACAACTGTCCGACGATGTCCAACGCCTCGCAGGCGGACATGGACGGCGACGGCATCGGCGACTTGTGCGATCCGGACGCCGACGGCGACGGTGTCGCTGACGCGGTCGACAACTGCCGCATGCTGTCCAACCCGAGTCAGGCCGACCTTGACGGCGACGGCAAGGGCGACGCCTGCGATTCCGACATCGACGGTGATGGCGTCGCCAACGACGTCGACAACTGTCCGATGATGCGCAACGCCTCGCAGGGTGACGTCGATCACGACGGCATCGGCGACGCCTGCGACAAGGACAACGACAACGATGGCATCGACGACTCGATCGACAACTGCCTCGGGCTCTACAACCCCGATCAGGGCGACTTCGACGGCGACGGTGTCGGCAACGTCTGCGACAACTGCCTCTTCAAGGCCAATCCCGACCAGCTCGACAGTGATGGCGATGGTCTGGGCGACGCCTGCGAAAGCGACGGTGGCGATGGCAGCGATGGCAGCTCGATCGACAACACCGATTCCGATGGCGACGGCGTGCCCGATCGCGCCGACAACTGCCCGAGCAAGGCGAGCCCCGATCAGGCGGATTCCGATCGCGACGGTGTCGGCGACGCGTGTGACAACTGCCGCGACAATCCGAACGCCGATCAGAAGGACGACGACGGCGACGGCGTAGGCAACGCCTGCG
>JAGQOO010000380.1 GCA_020427345.1 Phycisphaerales bacterium
GGCGAGGCGGACGCAATCGCGGCCGTCGCGTTTGGCCGCGTAGAGCGCGCGGTCCGCGCGGTCGAGAAGATCGGACCAGTGTTCGCCGTCAGCCCGCTCCGCGACGCCGAAGCTGGCCGTAACCGAGGCCCCTTTCTCCAATCCGTCGATGGCCCGCACGGCAAAGGCGATGCGGACCTGCTCGGCGAACTGCCGCGCGGCCGAAACGGTCGCGTCGGGCAGGAGAACCGCGAATTCCTCGCCACCGATACGGGCGACGAGATACCGGCCGGCGGCGGCACGGGCCAGGGTATCGGCGAAAGCCGCGATGACCTTGTCGCCGACGGTATGGCCGTAGGTGTCGTTGATCGATTTGAAATGATCAAGATCGCAGGTCACGACGGACAACGCCTTACGTCGGGCTTCCGGGTCTTCTGCAATCGCTTGGAGCCGCTCCTGGAAGCCACGCCGGTTGAACACGCCAGACAGCGCGTCTGTGACCGACCGCGACTTGATTTCCGCTAGCAGGTCGGCAGCCAGGATAATCAGTACGAAGAATGCGACAGCCAGCGCGAAGACGGTTGCGACCGTTTGCGAAATCAGGGCGTACTGTGTGGCGAGATATTGCTCCGGTCCGGCTCCCGTCCCTCCGAAACCGGCCGACAGGAAGGGTTTTGTCATGAACTGGA
>JAGQOO010000381.1 GCA_020427345.1 Phycisphaerales bacterium
AGTTCGCAGGTCGGGCGCGGCAGCAGGTTCTCGGTGGAGATCGACGCTCCGATGGTCCGGGAACACGGCTTCCACCAGCTGCAACCAGGGGCCGACGCCCCGGCGGCTCCACCCCGACCCGCGCACGATCACGATCTCCGTGGTCTCCGGGTGCTGTTCGCGGAGGACGGACCCGATAACCAGCGCCTGATCTCGCACCTGCTGCGCCGCCGTGGTGCCTCGGTCGAGATCGTCGACAACGGCCGGGACGCGGTGAACCGTGTGCTCGACGCCGCATCACCCGGCTACGACGTGCTGCTGCTCGACATGCAGATGCCGATCATGGACGGCTACCAAGCGGCGGCGACGCTTCGCGCGGGTGGTCACGCCGGCCCGATCCTGGCATTGACCGCCAACGTGCTGCCCGTGGACCGCAAGCGCTGCCTCGCCGCCGGCTGCGACGACTACGCCTCGAAGCCGATCGACGTCGACGATCTGTGCAGCAAGCTGGGCCGGCTCACCGGCCGGGCGAAGTCAGGGACCTGATCGATCAGCGGACGTGCCAGACGTCGTCGGCGAGTTCGCGACCGATCGAGGTATTGCGGCGGATCACCGACGCCAGGGTCTGCGCCTCGACCAGACCCTGGACGCCACGCGGCAGGTGATTCTGGTACCAG
>JAGQOO010000382.1 GCA_020427345.1 Phycisphaerales bacterium
GTTCGGCCGGGTGCGCGACCTGGCGCCCCTGGCCGAGGCCTGCCACGCCCAGGGCGCCCTGCTGGTGGTGGTGGTGACGGAAGTGGTGGCCCTGGGGGCCCTGCGGCCGCCCGGCGCCATGGGGGCCGACATCGTCGCCGCCGAGGGCCAGTCCCTGGGCAACAACACCACCTTCGGCGGCCCCTACGTGGGCCTGATGGCGACGCGGAGCAAGCTGCTGCGCCAGATGCCCGGCCGCCTGGTGGGCGAGACCGAGGACGTGGACGGCAAGCGGGGCTACGTGCTCACGCTGTCCACCCGCGAACAGCACATCCGCCGCGACAAGGCGACCAGCAACATCTGCACCAACTCGGGCCTGTGCGCCCTGGCCTTCACCATCCACCTGACCATGCTGGGCGAGGCCGGGTTCACCCGGCTGGCCAAGCTGAACCACGCCACGGCGGCGCGGCTGGCCGACAAGCTGGCGGCCCTGGACGGGGTAACGGTGGAGAACGAGACCTTCTTCAACGAGTTCACCCTGCGCCTGCCCCGGCCGGCGGCGCCGGTGGTGGACGCCCTGGCCGACAAGGGCATCCTGGGCGGGGTGCCCCTTTCACGCCTGTTCCCCGACGACCCGGCCCAGGCCAACGGCCTGCTGGTGGCGGCCACGGAAGTG
>JAGQOO010000383.1 GCA_020427345.1 Phycisphaerales bacterium
GAAAATGACGGTCGTACCCTTGTCGGCGAGCGCGCGGATCATGCGCTCAAGCTTGCCCTGATTTATCGCGTCGAGGCCCGAAAACGGTTCGTCGAAGACAACGAGACGCGGTTCGTGAACCAGCGTGCCGAGAATCTGCACCTGCTGCGCCATGCCTTTCGACATCTGCCGGATCTGGCGCTCGGCGGCATAACCAAGGCCGTGCTCCTCCAGCAGTTCGCGTCCGCGCTTGCGTCCTTCGGCGAGCGGCAGACCGCGCAGCGCGCCAACGAAGGCGATGGCCTCATAGGCCTTCATCGACGGGTAGAGCCCGCGCTCTTCCGGCAGATAGCCGATGGCATGGGCCACATCGTGCGGACGTTCAGCGCCCAGGACGCTTCGGTAACCCTCGTCCGGGTCGATGATGCCGAGCAGCATGCGCAGCGTTGTCGTCTTGCCCGCGCCGTTAGGCCCCAGAATACCGTAGATCGCGCCTTCGGGCACTGAAATGTCGATTCCATCGACGGCGGTGAAGCCATCGAAACGCTTGACGAGGCCGCGCGCTTCGATTGCCAGCGGCTTGTCGCCGTGACTTTGATCGCAGGCGGCTGCTTGCCAATTTCCAAGGTCCATCTTCATGGTCTAGGGCGTTAACCAAGCGTCGTGAACAGGAG
>JAGQOO010000384.1 GCA_020427345.1 Phycisphaerales bacterium
TTGAGCCCGGCTCTGCGCGTCCATATCCATTGCGCCGCCGAAAAGATCAGGCAGCCAGCGATGACCCAAGCGTTTCGGTTCACAAACGCAATTCCCGAGAACGCTCCGCACACCACAGCCGCAAAATTCCAAGCCTCCACGTTCGGCACCGGTCGCCCATCATTCTGCTTGGCATCAGGCAACACACTGGTAGCTGTTTTCTTAGTCATTATCAACACTCAAGAACAGCTTTCCGGTCACCACCTCAGGGTGCGGGGATCGTACGGACCCCCACCCAATCCGACGACACTTGAAACCCGGCTGGGCGGCATGCTTTCGCCGAAGGCGTAAGCATGTTTGGGACAGTTGCGTAGGCTGGGCTGCCAAGCCCAGCTTTCCGCGCGCATCGCGTTCGCAACGGAGTGTCGGACCCCGCGGGTGTGGCATGGGCGCGTCGCGACCTCCGGTTGCGGCGGCATTATCCACGCGTTATAGCACTTGGGTCCGCGGGCTCTTAAAGGGGGGGGTCGTTTCTGAAAGTGTGCACTCGAGCCGCTGCTGGACCTGGCGTAGCGTTAGGCGAGGCGGTGTACTGGGGGATGAGACTAGGCCACAAAGCCCAGTGCGGTAGGCTGGGCTGCCCAGCCCAGCCTTCCACTGGCGCGACCGTCGAC
>JAGQOO010000385.1 GCA_020427345.1 Phycisphaerales bacterium
TGAGCTTGCCCGCCGTGCTGGCGAGATACTGCTCGACCGCGATGCCCGCCTGCTGGCACTGCATCGCCTCCTGCCGCACCGTCAGCTCGTCGAGCGGCTGACCGCTCATGCTCTGGTAGATCTGACAGATGGTCGCGACCTCGGCGTCGTCGATGGCACCGTCGGCGAGCATCATCAGGATCATCACGCGCCGCATGGCGAAGTGAAACTCGGCCTCGAACGCGGCGTCGGCGGCGCCCGGCTCGTACTCGAGCACGTCGAGCTCGTAGGTGCCGTTGCAGACGTCACACTCGATGTACTCGCCGAGCTTGTCGAGCGGGATCAGCGGGATGAAGTACAGCGTGAAGAATCGCCGCACGCGGCGCAGCCGATAAGGTTGCCGGTCGCCGCAGTTAGGGCAGTGAAACTCGCCCTTGTCCTTGGTCGTCGTCACGCCGCGCGTGCCGTAGATGATGAGCTGCGGTCCAACCACGGTGTCGTCCCTCCTGCGCGCAGGAAGTTATCACGGCGTGGTGGCGGCGAGGCGGCGGCATTTGTCGCGCGGCATCTTCTGCAGGCGCACCTTGAGGCCGTCGCGGATGCTGTAGCTGTGACGCTGCCAGGCGTCGACGGTCACGCACAGCGGCGTGTTGGGCTCGGCGCGCA
>JAGQOO010000386.1 GCA_020427345.1 Phycisphaerales bacterium
GTCGCCGCTCTTTGCGCCCCAAATCGCGCGCCTCTTCCCCGGGAGTGGATGGATGACGACTGACGACGTGCGCCGGGCCGTGCACCATGGACCGGTTGACAAGAAAACCGAGTAAACCCCGGCGGAAAGGGGCCGCAGGTTGCGACCTGTACCCACATGCCGAGTTTCCGCCCCATTGAACCAGGAGTGAAGCATGCCACGATTGACGAAGATCTACACGAAGCAGGGCGACGGCGGCAAGACGTCGCTGGGCGGCGGCCAGCGGGTGGACAAGGACACGTTGCGCGTCCAGGTCTACGGCACGGTGGACGAACTCAACTCGCAGATCGGCGTGGCGCTGGCGGTGGGTCTCTGCCCGCGGCTGGACCAGGAGTTGACCCGCATTCAGAACGAGTTGTTTGACTGCGGCTCGGACCTCTGCTTTCTGGAGGAGGACAAGGCCCAGTACCCGATTCCCCAGGTGGAGGAGCGCCACGTCACCAAGCTGGAAGCGCTGATCGACGAGTTGACCGCGGCCGTGGGTCCGCTGGAGAACTTCATCCTGCCGGGCGGTTCGCTGGGCGCGGCCCAGTTGCACGTGGCGCGTACCGTCTGCCGCCGCGCCGAGCGCGAAGTGACCACGCTGGCGCGCACCGAAGGGGTCG
>JAGQOO010000387.1 GCA_020427345.1 Phycisphaerales bacterium
CTCGTATTCTTCGCCCCGGGCCACGCAGCCGAAGGGTTCGCGGCCGGCCACATTGATGCGGATCTGACCCACGTTGCCCAGCGAGTAGGCCTTGGTGCGGCTCCAGTCCACGTCGTCAAAAGAAAGGAAGAGCGTCTTCATCAGTCCCTGTCCCTGGCCGCGCACCACCTCGCGCTTGAGCGAACCCAACCCCAGGGCCATGAGCGTGTTGTAGACGTTCATGGGCGAAAAGCCCAGCCGGAACATGCGGTGCTTGAGCGCGGCCAGCGCCCCCGGCTTCACGGCCATGAAGTCCTGGTCCATGAGCCAGTTGTTGACGTGGATGAACTTGTGGAACGGCCCGAAGCCGTGGTCCGACATGATGATCAGCGTGGTGTCGTCGTCCAGCTCGTCGACGATGGCGGCCAGCTTGGCGTCCACATAGCTGTAGTAGTCGCGGATGGCGTTGCCGTACTTCTTCGCCTTGGCCGGATCGTGGAGCGGATGGCTGCTGTCCATGAACTTCCACATGGCGTGGGAGATGGTGTCGGTACCGTTGAAGACGACCATGGCGAAGTCCCAGTCGCTGCGGCCGCGCAGGTAGGTCAGCGTCTCCACGCGCAGATCGGTGGTGCGATAGAGCCGCGTGAGAAAGGCATCGAT
>JAGQOO010000388.1 GCA_020427345.1 Phycisphaerales bacterium
AGCCGGTGACGATATTTTTTACGTTAGTCGTGCCGGCGATGCAGACGATAATTTTCGGCTATGCTATCAATACACAGATCGAGCGGATACCGATGGTCGTGCAGAATCTGGACGGGCGTCAGAAAAGCCGCGAGCTGATCGAATCGTTTCGCAACACTCGGCGATTCCAGATCGAAGACATTGCGTATAGCGACGACACGTTCATGCGCTCGATTGTATCGGGTCGGACAAAAGCCGGGTTGCGAATTCCTCCGGACTATTCGGATAAGCTCTTGCGTGGAGAGCAGGTTCAAGTGCAAGTGCTGATCGACGGCAGCGATTCCCAAGTTGCTACGACGGCGTTGAATACGACACAGCTGCTGGGATTGAACCTTTCCCTGCGGGTAGCCAAGATTAAAGCTGACGCGCTGCAGGTTTCCGCGGCGCGTGATCCGACGGGACAGGGGGGACTGCCGATTGAAACACGACCTCGACTGTTATTCAATCCGGATCTGGAAAGCGCCCATTTTTTTGTGCCCGGTCTGGTCGGTGTGATCCTGCAGCTGGTTACACTGTTTCTCACATCCTTTGCTGTCGTGCGTGAGCGCGAGCAAGGCACATTGGAGCAGTTGTACGTCACACCGGTTGGCCGCACGGGGCT
>JAGQOO010000389.1 GCA_020427345.1 Phycisphaerales bacterium
GGTCTTTACCTTGCCCATGCGCATGATGCCGAGCATGAACAGCACGACCGAGACCAGATAGCCGGCGTTGGCCAGCAGGGTCGTGTTGGATACTTGATTGGCGTAAGCAGCAAACACAGGCGTGCCCTTTTGTCTTCGTTACTTCTTCTTGGAACCGAACATCTTCAGCATGCGTCCCGTCACCATGAAACCGCCGACCACGTTGATTGTCGCGAAGACCACAGCCAAAACACCGATTACCGTCGCGACTGCGTGGCCCCTGCCACTCGCCACTACCATCGCGCCGAGAATTGTGACGCCGGAAATCGCATTCGCACCCGACATCAGCGGCGTGTGCAGCGTCGGCGGAACCTTCGTGATCAACTGGTAACCCGCGACGCAGGCCAGAATGAAGGTGTAGAAACCGATCAGGACCTCTCCGGTCATGGTTATTTCCCCTCTTCCTTGGCCTCAGTTTTGGCCTCAGTAGCTTCAGAGGACTCTTCTGGCTTTTCTTCTTCCGCCGGCTTGGTTTCGGCTGGTTTTTCGTCTGCCTTGGCAGCGTCTTCAGCAGGCTTTTCTTCAGCCTTCGGCTCTTCTTTCGGCTCTTCTTTGGCGAGTGCGGGCAGACCCATCAACTCACGGACCTTCGGGTGAT
>JAGQOO010000038.1 GCA_020427345.1 Phycisphaerales bacterium
TTGCACTCAAACCCGGTCAGCCGGTCGTAGCCCTTATCGAGCAAACCGCGGCTGCGCTCGATCAGCGCAGAGTCCACGCCACTGTGCGTCATGAAGTAGTTCTGCGCCATGACCAGCGGGTAAGTCGTCGAACTCGTCTGCTCAAAACAGCCGTACGGCTCGCGAATCAGCGCCGCCAACGCTTCCGTCATGTTCGCGAGCGGCGTCGGATAGACGACGATCTCGGTGCTCGCGCTATTCCGCACGATGTCATCGGGAATCGAAAACTCGTGCGTGATCGCGCTGTCGCGCTCCAGCAGTCCGCCGAACGCGAGTTCCATCGGGAATCCCGCTGCTTCGACGCTGAGCTTTCGGCTGACGCGGTCCTTGTAGACGCCAATCTCGAAGGTCGCGCAAAAGGGGTCGCCGCCGGCCGCCGCATGCACTGTGTAGTCGATGTCGCCAACGGTGTCGCCGATCGTCATTTGAATGATCTGGCGGGCGCGCTGGCCGGGACTGAGTGAAATCGGGTCAACGGCCGTCGTCGCGATGTCGCCGGACACGCTGATCGTCGTCGCGACATTGGTGATCGTCTGATCAAGCCCGTTGACGAGCGCGATCGGCAGTCGAATCACGTCGCCGGCGGTTACGAACAGGGGCGCCTTCGGCTCGATGTAGAACGGTTCGACGCTTTCGATCAGCGTGTGCGAAGCGCCCAGCGCCCCCTGGCCGTCATGGCCGTCCGCGACCACGCGGAAACTCGTCACGGCATCGCTCGTATCGAAAGAAACCACCGCTTCGCCGCGCTCGTCGGTCTGAATGCCCGCGTTCCAATACAGGGTTTCCGCAAAATCACTTCGCTCGTTGACGTCGCGATTCGGGCGGACTTTGTGACTGAACTCGCGCACGATGACGAGCGGGGATAAGCGCTGCGCGACTTCAAAGTCGTCGCCGAGATATGCCAATCCCCTCAGATCATCGTCCGCACGAATCCGCTTGGCTGCTAACAAGTTCCCGCGGCGTCCGGCAGCCTGTTGAGCCGGTCTCAACTCAGCAGCGACTTCGCGCACCGGAGGAACAGGCGGCGCTTCGGCGGGCGCAGCCGCGGCTTCCTTAGGCGCCATGGCCGCTTCCTTGTCGACCGCGACCTCGTCAAAGTCGACTCCCTCGTCCTCCATCCGCTCGACCGCAGCCGCGGCAGGCGCCGGATGCGCCGCGTCGGGCATACCAAGCATGACCGCGCCACCGCGGCGGCGACCCGCAAACCCCCGCGTGACAATCGGTTCGTCGCGAATCGCCAGCGCTCGCCGCGCGCTTTCGCCATACTCTTGCAGGAACACATCAACACGCATCGTCGCAAACCGCCGCCAACCCTGCGTGCCGAGCAACAAGTCCATCGCGACATCCGACTTTGCGCTGTCACGTTCAAAGAGCACTTGCGAGTCAAACAACTCCCGCACGTCCGATTCGAGCAGCGCCATCGCCGGCAAGCGCGGCGGCTGCTCGCGCGTTTCGAGCATTTCCATCACGCTGTCGTCGAACACCGACATGCCGATCCATGCCGCCGGGACCGGCGCGCCTTTCTGATCCGTCACGCGCACGCGCATACTCACCGGCGTCCCCGGCGTGTAGCGCGACTTGTCTGCCGTCAGCGCGATGTTCAAGCTGCGATCCGGCTCGCGAAAAATCAGTCGCTCGGCCAGCGGTTCGCCCTGCTCATTCCAAACCGTCGCGGTCAGGACGCCCGCGACATGCGACGGTGGCGTCAGCGTGACTTCGGAGAATGACCCATCACGCGGCAGGATGTTCGTCGCGGCGAGTTCGTCGGCATTGCGCATCAGCGTCACTTTGCATGCGCCGGTCAAACCGGCTACACCGACGCGCAGCGTGATCGGCTCATTCGCCGCGTAGCGATCGGTCGTGGCCCGCAAGGACGCGCCGGCCGTCTTTACCTCGGGCAGCGGAAAATCGCGCGAAATGCCGGCCGGCTCGCTGATACGCATCGAATATTGCTCGCCGGCGCGCGGCGTAAAGCTGATTCGCCCTCGACCTTCATGCTCGCTACGAAAACTCGCGACCGTATCGCCGCGATCATTCACGATGACGCCGGCGATGTCGGCGGGTTTCTGCGCCGGCGTGCGGGCCTCGAAGTACACGCGCGTCGCCAAACCGGCGACCAGATCGCCGCCTTCGGGATAAATGTCCAAGTCGACGGTTTGCAGCAGGATCGGAATCGTCTTCGACGCCGTCTCAACCACACCGCCGTCTTCAATCACCATGACCAGCACGCCTTCGCCGCGCTCGATGTGCGCCGGCAGCGGGAACTCGGCCACGCAGCCGCCCGCCGCGTCGATCTCGCCGGCGTGCCGATACACTTCTTCGCCGTCGATGCGGGCGATCGTCGTCACCCTGGCGCCGGCCGGCGCGCCACCTTCGGCCCGCGTCGCCGCGAGCGATGCCGACACGACATCCGACGGGCCATAGCCGTCACGCGCGAACGTGATCTGCGTCTTGATACGCGGAGGCCGATACGCGCGAATCTCAAATGTGCGTTCGGCGGGCGCGTTCCCGGTCATGTGCTCAACGCACAGCGTGTATGTGCCACCCGGCGTTTCGGCGGGGATCGTCCAACTGATCGGGACAATGCTGTCCTTCGCGACGGCATAGCCCGACATGACCGTATCGCCCTTCGGCCCGGTCACCTTCACGAGCACCGAGGGCGTTTCATCCTGCGCGGCGATGTAGGGCGCCCGCGTCGACGCGTCGAGCATCAGCCCGCGGGCGTACAGCGTCTCGCCGGGTCGGTAGATCGGCTTGTCGGTCGAGATGTGCGTGAGGGCGCTGCCCCCCGCTCCACGCTGCTTGGCGGCCTCGCGCGATTGCGAACCGTCCTGCGCGAACAACGTCCACACTCCCACTGCCGCGACAACGGCGGCGGCGATACGGATCACTGGCTGGCGCATGAGTCACTCCTGAAAGGCGGTCTGGTAGACCCCCTATTAGACCCGCGACGCGGCGGCGGGTTCCAACGCTGGGAAAATTCGCAAAGATCGGCGGATTTTGCGGCGGCCGGGAACTTGCGAATGCTCATCGGCGTCCAATCGCAATTGCTTATTCGGCGACCTCGGCATGAGACGTGTCCACGGCGTCACAAACATCCAACGCGAATGACCCACGCAGGTTTTCGAACGCCGGGTACCGGCCCAGAAATCGTCCTTCGCCGTCAAACAGGGCCAGGTGGCCTTCTACGGTCAATAGCGTGAATGGGCGTAGGGCCGCCGCGATTGTGAGCACGTAGTTCGGCCCCGCGCCGACGATGCGCCCGCCGCGCAAGTAGCGTATGCGCTCAAGCCGCCCGTCGTCGGTGATCTGGTAAAGCGCCGGACGGTCAGGCTCTCTTGGATCCGAAGCGACGACGCGGTTGGCGCCGACGAAGTGCACGTCTATCAAGTCGGGCCATTCGGTTATCTCCGCGGTCACCGGGTCGATTACCTCGCAGTCTCCAACTCCGTTAGAGAACCACGTTCGATCGTCGCTGACAACGATCAACGGTGGCTCGGCTCCCCAACTCAACGTAATGTCGTTGTAGCCCGGGGCCATACTGGTGGATAGTGTTCGCCTCAGCGTCAGATCAGGCTCAAAGACGGTCAGCTTCAACGGCTCCTGAGGCTCAAACAATGCCGCCACCAACTGCTTCCCATCCGGCGACCACGCCACGGCCCAAGGGTTTACGTTCTCGACTACAGCGAGCCGTCCCCCGCGCTTGAGGTCATACACCGCCAGGTCTTTCGCCGACGCCATCGCGAGCAAACCGTCGCACGACAAAGCGATCCGCGGATCCGCCGTTCGATAATCCCCATCGTGTTCGACGCGCCCCACGATGAGGCGTTCATCATTGCACGCCAGGATGCGACCCCGACTCACCGTGACATACCGCTGCTCGGGCCGCGGGCAGCCGGCGATAAACGGAATCAGCAGGGTCAGGGAAAGACAGCAGGCCGCGCGCATGTCAGGCTCCCGCGCCGATGTTCGCCGGTACGAAAGTTAACGCTTACCGATCGCGAATCAGCCGTTGTTCCCACGCCTCGCGTACCAGCGGGCGCAGCTCCCTCGTCCAGATCGCATAGCCCTTCGCGTTCATATGCAGCCCGTCCGGCATGAAGATCGTCGGGTCCGGCTCGCCGTTCGGCGTCAGTGTCGGCGTCACCGTGTCGACATACGTCGCGCCCGGCGTGCGTTCGCAATATTCACGCACCATCGCGTTCGCGCGCTTCATCGCCGGCCAGTTCTTCCACCGCGCCAGGCTCGGCTTGATCGGAATGTAGAACACCGGGATGCCCGGCCACTGCGCCCGCGCCCGGCGATCGAACGCGATGAAACCGTCGGCCGCCGATTGTGAATCCGTGTTGTCCGAGCCGAGGTCGTTGTCGCCGCAGTAGTACACAATCACGCTCGGCTCATACGGCGTCACGATGCGGTCGTACACCGCCAGCACCTCAGGCGTCTTCGACCCGCCAAAGCCGCGATTCAGCACCGGCGTCGGCCGCATGTCATCCGCGAGCGACTTCCACATGCGAATGCTCGAGCTGCCGATGAACAGCACCCTGCCCGGCTCCGGTGGCGATTGGCGATCGGTCTGCTCAAACGCCCGAATCTCGCCCTCGTACCACGGCTCGGCCGGCTTGGACGTGCTCGGCGAGTTCGAAGCGCCGACGCCGACTCCCTCATTCCGAGCCGCCGAGCGGCATCCGACAACGGCGAACACAGATGCGGCGGCCAATACGGCGAAATGTTTGGTATTCATGCGTGGAAGTCTACCGTCGTCGGCGCCGCGACGCTTGAGGCGCCGGATGGATGGCGCGATGGCTACGCCGGAAGCGCCTTCCAATACAGCCATTCCCGCCGACGAGCAGCTTGGCTCCAACCCGACCGGAGTTCGACCGCTTAGTCGGTCACGGTCTCGGCGAAGCTGCCGCCGGTGGTCATGTCACCCTGCTTGGCGTTGGCCTGGAATGAATAGCCCATCACCGAGATCATCAGCAGGAACATCGGCATGAGCAGCGGATAGGTCGCCGCCCATTCGCGCAGCGTGCCGCTCAGCGACGGCGCCGCGGCGTTCGTCAGGCCGATGAACGCGACGATCATCATGGCGGCGCCCTGCACGACGGTCAGGATGATCAGCACATGGCGCTTCATCATCATGGGCAGGAACAGGCCGAGACCGCCGCCGGCGGCCATCATGATCCACTGCGCGTCGCCTTTGATGCCGAGTTGATTCGACATATAGAACACAAGCAGCGCGGACGTGAAAATCGAGGACAGAAAGATCGCGGCTCTTTTCGCCAGCACGCTGACCAGGAATAGCACGACGGCTACCCCGATGCCTAACGCCGTTCCGCTGACCTGGGCCTGACCGAGCAGCGGCGCGACGGCTTCGCCGATCACCAGCCCGCCCAGCCCCGCTATCAGCCCGCACACCAGCCGCCCGAACCGAAAGCCCTGGAAATTGAAGAGCATGCCGAACATGAACAGCACCATCATCGTCATGGCGGTCTGCGTCGCTGCCCAGCGAAACGCGAAGATCTGCACATCGGTCGGAAACGACATGTTCAGCGCTCCAGAGCATCCGGGGCCGCGGCGCAGCGCGCGCAGCGACACAGGGTGTATCGTTCAAAACGTTGCGGGGTTTTGCTAGCCGATTGGCGGTTGTCTGATAATTCATGCAAATCGTCGGCGCCACGCGCGCGGCGCTTCACCCCGCGCGCTACTATTCGTCTTCCCCGCGCACGCGGGGGCCCAGGTTGTTCACACTGGATTCCCGGCTGCAAGCGGGGGTGACGCCGAGGGTTTCCGCGTGCAACCGCTTTGCCTTTGTCGTGCGGAATCACGCCTTGGGTTTTCGTGCGGGGATGACAGGCCCGTGGGGTTAGCCGCGGATCCGACCACGCCTCGCTTTCCGCGATTTCCCGCCCGTGATAGACTTCCGACGGAAACCTCGCGGGCGACGGCGTCCGCCTCACTTACGAACCGTCGACGAAGGCTGACCCGAATGAGCATTCTCGTCAATAAAGATACGCGCGTGATCTGCCAGGGCATCACGGGCTCGGCCGGGGCCTTTCACACGGCCCAATGCCTCGCCTACGGCACGAAGATGGTCGGCGGCGTGACCCCCGGCAAGGGCGGGCAGACGTCCGAGCATGGGTTGCCGGTGTTCAATACGGTTCGCGACGCGGTCGCCGAGACCGGCGCCACGGTATCGATGATCTTTGTGCCCCCGCCATTCGCCGCCGCCGCGACGATGGAGGCCGCCGAGGCCGGGATCGAGCTGTGCGTGCTGATTACCGAGGGCATTCCGGCGATGGATATGGTCCGCTGCCGCAAGTACCTCGACGATCTCGGCGTGCGGCTGATCGGCCCGAATTGCCCGGGTGTGATCACGCCGGGCGAGTGCAAGATCGGCATCATGCCGGGCTACATTCATCGCCCGGTCGGCGGCAGCAAGCACAATGTCGGCGTGATCTCCCGCAGCGGCACGCTGACGTATGAAGCGGTGTGGCAATTGTCGGAGCGACAGATTGCGCAGACGACATGCGTCGGCATCGGCGGCGACCCGGTCAAGGGACTGAACTTCATCGAACTGCTCGACATGTTCCAGGCTGACCCCGCGACCGACGGTGTGATCATGATCGGCGAGATCGGTGGCACGGACGAAGAAGGCGCCGCCGCTCATATCAAGGCGAACATCAAGAAGCCGGTGGTCGCGTTCATCGCGGGCCAGACGGCTCCGCCAGGCAAGCGCATGGGTCACGCCGGCGCGATCATTTCTGGCGGGCAGGGCGACGCGCAGTCGAAAATCGCCGCCTTGAAGAGCGCGGGCATTCGCGTCGCGGACAGCCCGGCCACGCTCGGCGAAACGATGGCCGCCGCGCTGGGATAATCCCCGCGTCGCGCGGCGCTGTGCACGATTGCGCGACAGCGAATGCCAATGACACGCATCCTCGCAATCGAAACCTCCTGTGACGAGACCTCGGCGGCAGTCGTTGTCGATGGCCGCGCAGTGTTGTCGAATGTCGTCAGTTCGCAGATGGATCTGCACGCGAAGTACGGCGGCGTTGTGCCGGAAATTGCGGCGCGGGCGCATATCGAGAAAATCGGGCTGATCGTCGAGCAGGCGCTTCAAGAAGCGGCTGTGACATACAGCGACATCGACGCGATTGCCGTGACGGATGGTCCGGGGCTGATCGGCTCGCTGCTGATCGGCGTCACCGCAGCGAAAACGCTGGCGCTCACGCTCGACAAGCCGCTTGTGCCGGTCGATCACATCGAAGCGCACGCGACGAGCGCGGCGCTTGTTTGCGACGATGATCCGTGGCCGGCCGTATCGCTCGTGGTCAGCGGTGGGCATACGTCGATCTACCACGTTGCCGACTATGACCACATCGAGCTGATGGGGCAGACCTACGACGACGCCGCCGGTGAGACGTTTGACAAGGTCGCCGCGATTCTCGATCTCGGTTTTCCCGGCGGGCCGGCGGTCGATCGTGTCGCGAAAGCCGGCAATCCGAAAGCGATTCGCTTCCCGCGCACGTGGCTGAATGAGCCGCACTTCAATTTCTCATACAGCGGGCTGAAAACGGCCGTGCTGTATCACGTGTATGGCCAGGGAAAGAAGTATGGCTCTGCTGCGCATCTCAGCGAGCAGGAAATCGCCGATGTCGCCGCGAGTTTTCAGGACGCGCTGATTGAGCCGCTCGTGATTAAGACGGCGCGCGCGGCGGCGGAGCGCGGCGTGACGACGATCTGCGTTGGTGGGGGGGTCGCCGCGAATAGTGCCCTGCGCGCAGCGCTGCAAAGCGCCTGCGACGAGCGGGGGCTGCGCCTGCTGCTGACCCCCATGAAGTACTGCACCGACAACGCGGCGATGATCGGATTGCTCGGGCATCAGCGTTTTCTGGCGGGTGTTCGCGCGGATCTGACGCTGGAACCGCGCGGCGGGCTGGTGCGAACGGGCCGCTAGCGGTGTAGCATCTGGTCCAGCGTTTGCCGCCGCATGTCGCGCTCCTGCGCCTTTTTCCGCAGCGCATCCGGCTTCGCGCCGCGGTCGCCCGCAGTCGCGTACAACGAATCATACGAGAACACCGCGAAATCGCCGCCCCAGCGTCCGCACATCGCGAGTTGCTCCTGCAATTGCGCGGGCTGCGTGTGCTTATAGGCGCCGATGCCCGGAATAATCCGCCCGCCGGGCGCATACCGCATGTAGATCCCGACATATTCGCCGAACTTCCGCGCGTCGTCGGAGTACGCCATTGGATACGTGGCGTCGAACAGGCCGGCGTTGGTCCAGCCGATGGCGTCCTGGAAATACTCCCGCGCCCCGCGCTGCGGATCAGCCCATGTGGCGGCCGAAAGTGTGACCTCCGGTCGACGGGTGTGGATCGTGTCGCGAATCTGCCCGACCAATGTCGTCAACTGCGCCATGCGCCACGCCGTCCAGTTCGGCCAGTCATCCTGCGGCGCACGGCCGGTCTGTTCGCGATACAGCGCAAGCGCGCGCGGATCGCTGGGGTAGAGTTGCTGCGCGTTCTTGACGCCGTCCCACGCATAACGAATGTAGTCCAAGTGAATCCCGTCGACGGCGTAGTTGGTCACGATTTCGTCGCACACCGCGACAATGTGCTCGCGCACTTCCGGAATGCACGGGTTGAGGATGACATAGAAATCGCCGAGCGGCTGGCGCTGGCCATCCGGGCCGTACATGAACCACTCGGGATGTGCGTTGTAGACCTGATTTGGAACAGGCGGCGGCGTGGCGCCTTTCCACCCGGGCATGGCGTTGACCCAGGCTTCGATGCGCATGCCGAGCGCGTGGGCCTCATCAACGGCGACGGCTAGCGGATCAAAGCCGGGATCGGTGAACTGATACTCGCGCGACCACGGTTCAAGTCGCGATGGATACGCGACGGTGGCCTCGCCGCGCACCTGCCACAGCACGGTATTGAACCCGAGACTAGCAGCGTTGCGCAGGATTGTTCGCACATCGTCGGGATAGTGATAGTGAAACCGCGCGACCCAGATCGCCCGGATCGGGGTTCGATCCGAGTATTGAACGACGCTCGCGCTGGGTGTCGGCTCCGCCGGTCGCTTGAGAGCGGGATACGGCTGCTCGGCGAGGATCGCGCCATTTTCGCGATCGCGTGATGCGCAACCCGGGAGCCGCCACGCCATCAAGAACGCGCCCGCGGTCAACGTCAGCGCGACGGTAGTCAGCAGGGCCCGCTGCCGTAGCCGCAGAAAACTCGCCTGCCAACGCCGGGCCCAACGCGCCCTGCGGCGCGCTGACAGCATGAACAACGAAAAACGGGTGATCGATCGCAAGATGCGCATTCGCTTCCTTTCGACGCGCATAGTCCGGTCGCAACACGCGACGAGGCAGCCACTATAGCGGGAATACGCGGGGATTTGTGTTCGGGGGCGTCGAGGGGCTCGAAGCGGCGGCGAAGGGCTGATTTCAGCACGGGCGAGACGCCCGTACCACCCAAGCGCGGCGCCCGCCACTTGACCGCCATGCGCAACCCTCCGACGATTCCGCCTTCTGATTCGCGACGAAAGTGAGACGCTACACATGACGGACATCGTTCGAACCCGTTTCGCCCCCTCGCCGACCGGCTATCTGCACCTCGGCGGGGCGCGAACCGCGCTGTTCAACTACCTGCTCGCCAAACAGGCCGGCGGGCAGTTTCTGCTGCGCATTGAGGACACCGACCAGACTCGCAACATCGTCGGCGCGGAAGCGAAGCTGTTGGCCGACCTGCGCTGGCTCGGCCTGTTATGGGATGAGGGGCCGGAGGTCGGCGGGCCGTGCGGGCCGTATCGCCAGAGCGAACGGCGGGAGCGCTACCACGAACTCGCGCGGCGACTCATCGCGGAAGGCAAGGCGTATTACGCATTCGATACGCGCGAAGAACTCGACGCGCAACGCGAAGCCGCGCAGCGCGAGAAACGCAACTTCCGCTATCAGCGGCCGGAGCGGTTTGCGACGGACGCCGAGGTGGAGGCGGCCCGCGCGGCGGGTCGGCCGGTGGTCGTGCGCTTCGCGGCGCCGGCGCAGGAGTGGGTCGTTCGTGACACAATTCTCGGCGAAGTGCGCCTGCCGCCCGACGCGGTGGATGATCTTGTGATTCTGAAAGCCGACGGCTTGCCGACCTATCACTTCGCCGTTGTCGCGGACGATGAGGACATGCGGATTACGCACGTCCTGCGCGGTCAGGAGCATCTGAACAACACGCCGCGGCATATCGCGTTGCAGCACGCGCTCGGCTTCCGCACGCCGGCGTACGCCCACTTGCCCGTCATCCTCACGATGGAGGGCAAGAAGATGAGCAAGCGCGAAAAGGACAAGATCGTGCGCGACGCCGTCAAAGCCGCGATCGCGGGCGGGTCGATGGACGAAACGGAAGCCCGCGCGATCTCAGGCGCCGACCCGGAGGCGTTCGCGGCTTGGCGCGACAATCAGACGCAACTCGACGCCGAGGCGCTGACGCGATTCGCCGAACGGTTGCGATTGTCCCTGCCCGAGATCGACATTCACGACTTTCGCGTCAGCGGCTACTTGCCCGAGGTCGTGCTGAACTTCATCGCGCTGCTCGGCTGGTCGGCGGGGGATGATCGCGAGAAGTATGCGCTGGATGAACTCGTTACGGCGTTTCGGGTGGAGCGCGTCGGCGCCGTGAACGCGCGGTTCGATCGCGCCAAGCTGCTGAAGTTCAACACCGACGCCGTCGCGGCGGCGGATGAAACGCGCTTGCTGGCGGGCTTGCGCGATTATCTGTCGGTCAATCCGCAATCAGCGCTGACGGGATTGGATGACGACACCTTGCGCATAGTGCTGCGCCTCGGCGCCGGCTTCCGGCTGTTCAGCGAGTTGGAGGCGAAGTGCGGCGCGATCTTCATCGCGGATGAGGCGATGGTCTGGGACGCGGACGCGGTGCAAAAGGTGCTGTTGAAGGGCGATGGGGCGGGACTGGAGACATTGCGCGAACTGGCGGATTTGCTCGCGCAAGTCGACGAGTTTTCGGTCGAGGCGATCGACACGGCGGTGCGCGGCTATGCCGAACAACACGGCGTCGGTCTGGGCAAAGTCGCGCAGCCGTTGCGGGTCGGCGTCGTCGGCGGGACGGTGAGCCCGTCGATCTTTGAAACGCTGGCGCTGCTGGGGAAAGAGAAGACGCTGAAGCGAATCGCGATGACGATTGGGCATTGTGAGCGATGAGCGAAAAGCTCTGGGTGGTACGGGCGTCTCGCCCGTACAGCAGTGAATACTCGTACCGGCGAGACGCCGGTACCACCCAGCATGCTCGACCTCGTCGGTCGCTGGGGCGCCACGGCTCTTGTATCGATCGGCGCCGGGGCCTTGCTTTAGTTGATTGGGTCAACCTTTGGCGCACTGGACTACCGGCGAAGGGCAAGCGGGCGGCCGTGCTCCGGGCAATCAACCGCGATCCGAAGTAATGTGAGCATTGGACGAGGATGGGTGGTACGGGCGTCTCGCCCGTACAGCAGTGAACATTTGTACCGGCGAGACGCCCGTACCACCCGGCGAGACGCCGGTACCACCCAGAAAAGACCCCTTACGGCGGCGGTTCGCCGAACGGCGGCGCATCTTCCGGCGGTGGCGGCGGCGCCGCGAAGGGCGGGGGGCCGTCGTCGCCGTGGCGGAAGCGGGCGATCATGCGATCGAGTTCGCCGTCCACAAACCGCGGCGCGTCGTCACGCCGATGACGCAGATGATCCTCATCATGGCTGAGTTCGTCAGCGAAATGCTCCGCAACAAATTCGCGCACCTGCCCGCGAATCTCCGCCTGTCGCTGCGAATCCGCGGTCGAGTACTCCCTGACCAGATCACGCAACTCCGGCGGTATCCGCTCGCTGCGCTCATCACGCAACGTGCGATCCACAATCGCGTTGATAAACGCGTCCGGATGTTCGCGCCGAGCCGTCAGGTCCGCCTCAAAGAACTGTGTTTCCAGATCAAACTTTTCCGCGACAAACTCGCGCAAACGCTGACGAAACCGGCGTTCGGCGGGCGGGCCATCCACGCGGCGCCATTCGCGACGAAACTGATCAATACGCAGCATCAACCGCGCATGGCTGACAAGCGCCTCAAACAACTCCGGGCGCTGCTCGTAAACACGTTTGAACTGTCGAATACGCGGCGCGAAGAACTGGAAGCGGCGTTCGAACGCTTCGGGCCGGTCGCGCTGCCCGCGCGCCAGGCGCTCGTGCAGTTCCGGCATGTGCTCCGCCGCGAACGCCATCAACTCGTCCATCTCGCCTTCGGCCAGCGGGCCCTCATCTTCCGGCGACGGGCGCAGCAAGCGCGTGGCGGGGGGCGGCGGACCGCCGAACGGCCCCGGTCGCTCGCCGCGGCGCGGACCGCGATCAAACGGCGGCGGGCGGTCGTCATCGCGACGGGGCGGCGGGCCCTCACGCCGATCGCGCGTGACATCACGCGGTCGGCGCGGGCGGTCCGGACGGTCCTGCGCCTCGGCGATTGCCGCCGATCCACAAATCGCCGCCAGCACGATTGTCAGCCACAACCCACGCGTCACGTTCAAACTCCCAATATCAAACTGCGTCGCGCAAAATGCGCTACGCTTCGTACCAGCTTTCTAACGCGTCGAGCGATTCTTCGATGCCCGAATCCCAGCGCTCCATCCACTCCAGTGGATCGGTCGTGTCCGGCGTCGTCGAATCATCGCTCAACACGACTGACAAGTCGCTCATCGAGTTGTCGACCGCCTGCGCCCAGTTATCGAGCCAGGCGTCGGCCGCGACAGCGTCCGCGCCAGATGGCGTGAGCGGCTTCGGCATCGAGATCGGTAACAGCGCCAGCCCGATCGCGGCCGCGGCCGCTCCGAGCACGCCACGCCAAGCCGCCAGACGCCGATGCCCGCGCAGGCGCGTGGCCTCGTCGCGAACGGCGGCCCGCAGTCGCGCCTCAAAGCGCGGCTCAAGCGGCTCATCAGAAGGCAGGGTGGCGAGCGTCGCGCGCACATCGCGCTCCAGCCGCGCTTCCTGATCTCGCAATAAAGTCTCGTTCATTTCTCCGCAGGCTCCAATCCGAACGCGGCTTTCATCCGCTGCAAGGCGCGATGGCCGCGCGCCAGGGCCGTCCCAAGCGGCACACCCAGCAACTCCGCGATTTCGCGAAAACTCAGCTCGCCGAAGTGGCGCAGCGTCAGGATTTCGCGATCCAGTTCGGGCAGGCGGGCGAGTTGCTCGTTCAATCGCTCGCGCGCCTCGGCCCGGTCCAAAGTTACGCCTGGCTGCTCCGCTCGTTCGTCGGCGAACTCGAACGCGCCCGGCTCGCCAGCGGGCGCTGTTCCGTTCAGGCTTTGCGTCGGACCGCGTCGGCGTTTCCGCCGGGCGCTGTCCCGCGCCAGGTTCGCCGCGATCCGGAACAGCCAGGCTTCAAATCGTCCGGTGTGGTCATAGTCGGCGATCGTCCGCGTCATCCGCAGGAACGTCTCCTGCGTCAGGTCCTCGGCCTCCTCCAGCGAGGCCGTGAGCTTGCGCAACAGCCCGAACACACGCCGACCATACCGCTCGACGAGCGTTTCGAGCGCGTCGGCGTCCATCCGCCGTGCGCGGGCGATCAGTTCGTCAAGCCCGTGGTCCACACCAATCCTCTGCTAACAGTCTAACGCCGAAATCGGCCGGCGATTGCGGGTAATGGCAAGCCGGCACGAGAAGACCCGATAACGCGGGTTCTGAATCGGGGGCCCAGCGAGCGATTGGCCGGCATGGCAAAGTGCCTGGCCGGTGTGGCCAAGCCCTTTTTTGTGGTCTCGTCCCGCCTCTTCGCTAGTGCGTCACATAGAACTCGCCGTTGAGTTGATAGACGCTTTAGTTGGTGGAGGCGACGGTGGCGCCGGAGTAGAGGTCGGCGACTTTGATGTCGCCGCCGGTGGTCGGGCCGGATTGCGAGAAGTACACGGAGCCGAGTCCGCCGCTGGTGTGTTAGTGTGCCACGGCTCTAGAGCCGTGGTCAGGATGGGAGGAGTGACGCCGCACTTTGAGCATGCTTACGGCTGCGCCGAGAGCATGGCGCCCCGGCGGTAGTCAAGAGCGTGGATTCCCGGTTGCGCGTTATGACGGCGCCCGCGCGTCGCTCTTCATGGTTGTCAGGCGGGAGGGCCAAAAACCTCCGGCGAACGGGCATCCGGCGTCGCGTGGACGTCGCGGAGGTTTTGAAAAGAGTGGATCGCCCAAATGCATAGGCGGCCGGTTTCAACCGCGCGTTAGCATGGCTGAAGCGGGACCCGCCCATAGGAGACCGCGCATGTCATTGCCCGTGTGGCCAAGCGACACAGGCCCACGCCGGAGGCGCAAGCGCCTCACCCGCCGAAGCAGCCAACTGCGCTGCCTTACCTCAAGACTCAGCAAGGAGAGACCACGATGTGCAAACAACCGGGGCTGCATTGGACGATCATTGCCGTAATGTTGCTAACTGCTCGCGCCATGGCCCAATGCGGCGGAGAGCCGGCCAGCGGTTCCCCGTGTGCGCCACGCGTCATTTCGGGGGCGCCGGGCGTGTATGAAGTGGTCATGGACGTGTCGACAGCCATCGGCGCGTTCCCGCCGGCGTGCGGCGGAAGCACCCACGGCTACGGCGTCTGGTTTGAGGTCACGCCGACCGCCACCGGCTTACTGACGTTCAGCACCTGTCACCCTTCCACGAGCTACGACACTGTGGTGCAGCCGTGGCTCGCGTCCGGCGATTGCGAGTTTCCAATCCGTCTGGATGACCTGTGCGTGGATGACACGGCCGCTCCAGCGTGCGTCAGCGCATGCCAGAGTCCTGCCGCGCGTTCGTCGAGCATCTCGTTTCACGCGATTGCGGGGACGACGTATTTGATACAGGTCAGCGCCTACGGCGCCAACTCCGCCGGCTGCGCGCTGTGCCTCGGTGTTCGCGTGACGATCTGCGGCGGCGATTATACGCCGCCAACGTGCGTGATCTCCGATCCCGGCGCCTTGAGCTGCGCCTGCAACCCCATGAGCGTCATCGGAACTGTGGCTGATTCCGACGGGGGCATTCTGGGGTACACGCTTGAGTACGCCGCCGACGGCTCCTCCACATGGACACTCATCGAATCCGGATCTACGTCGATCGTGAATGACGAGCTGGGCCTTTGGAACACTTCGGGTTTGCCGCAGGGCCTCTACCTGCTGCGACTGACGGCGACAAACGCCTGCGGGCTTACGAGCACTGACGTCCGAACGGTGTGGGTAGATCAGCTTTTTGACAACCTGAGCTTCCGATCCCCGGCGCACGGCGCAGTCGTCGGCGGGCAGGTGTGCCTCGACGGGACGGTCAGTGATTTCATCTGCTTCGACAACTACACCGCCATGTTTCGGCCGGCGGGGGGCGGCGCGTTTCAGCCGGTTGACCCGGGGAATCCGGTTTACCTAGCGGGCATCACCAACGACCCGTTCGCGTCCTGGAACACGCTCGGATTGCCGGACGGGGCCTACGAATTACGGGTTTCGGGCACGACGGATTGTGGGAATGGCGCCAGTCAGACGATTGTCGTGACGGTGGATAACACAGCGCCCACGGCGACCATTACCGCGCCCTCCAACTGCGCCAACGTTCAGGGCGTTGTCCAGATCAGGGGCACGGCGTCGGACGCCCATCTTCAAAGCTGGTCGCTGCAGTACACGGGCGGCTCGAGCAACGGGTGGACCAACATCGCGTCCGGCTCCACGCCGGTGATCAACGGCGTGCTTGCCAACTGGAATACGAACGGCCTGCCGCCATGCGCTTATACGCTTCGACTGGTCGTTACCGACAGCGCCGTGTTGAATTGCAACAGCGCCATCAATCATCGCACCGAGTACACGGTTTCGCTTGATGTCGGTCCGTTGAATGACTGCCCGGAGGATATCACCGGCGACGGCGCCATCGACCTCAGCGACCTGGCGGGACTTCTGGCGGTTTACGGGACACTGTGTCCGTAAGTGTGTTCGCCAGTGACGGCATTCGGCTTGACCTGTAGTGTCCTGGTTCAGTCCAGGACACTACCGTTTGCCGTCCGACAAAGGCGGGCTATACCAGTCGCGCGGCGTTCCGTGTGCCACTGCCGTCTCGGCAGTGGTTCCAGCGCTGCGTGGGAATAACGATCCGAAGCACGGCCGAGACGGCCGTGGCACACGTTTCGTCTCTACTACGCTGTCGCCGCCAGCGCGTTCTTCCGCTTGCGGCGGCGCTTCTTTACGATGCCCATGTGTTTTGGCGCGTTCGGCTCGCGCGGGCGGAGTTCATTCGCCAGTTGAATCACATCGTCCGGCTCGGCGGCGAATATGTCGGCGCCGACTTCCTGCCACAAGCCGTCCGCGCGGTTGAAGACGCCGCCGGTGACGACGATGTTCATCTGCGGGCAAACGCCGATGTCACGGATGTGCTCGACAAGTCGGCGCGTGTGGGGTACGTCCTCGGGTTCGGCGCCGAAGATTAGCGTGATCTGCGGGCGCAGTTCGCCGAGCAGTGTCACGATCTCATCATGCGGCACGCCGCCGCAGATGAAGAACGCGTCCCAGCCGTCGGCTTCGAACAAGTCAGCCATGATCTCGGCGGAGATCTCTTCGCGATGGTTGCGCGAGCTGATGACGAGCATGCGCTTGTCGCGGCGCGGGTTGATCTGCAGATGCTCCTGGAGCTGATGCGCGATCGTGCGGTTGATGCGCGACGCCATGTTCTCCATCGCCTGGTTCAGCCGGTCGTCGCGGTACATGGACTCGACGTGTTTCATCGCCGGCCATACGACGTGTCGAATGACCTCGGCGGCGGGACGGCCGTCGCCGACAGCCGAGCGAATCAGCGACAGGCATTCACTGCGGCGACCGGCGAGCAACGGCTGAAGGTAGCGCAACAGAAGCGGATCGGACATAGCGGCCAGGCTCCTTGTATCGGGGCCGCGACCTGCCGCCATCCTGTGCGGTCGGGGGCAATTTTCCCCCTGTGTCGCGAACCACAATCTGAAGCCGGCGCCTCCGGCGGCCGGGCGATTCGTAGCGCGGAAGTAAAGAGAGCTACTGCCGACGCCGGTTGTATCGTCGCGTGAGGCGGCTTCGCTTCGACTGTTCCGGGACTTGATAAATCTGAAATGGAACCGCGGGTCGCGAATGCCGGATGTCCGCGCGGCCGCGATGTGCGAAAAACCCGGGATTCATTGGCGATTCTGCCAATCGCCAAACCGTCTGGCGCGGACGCGGGAGCGGATGCGCCAAAAAGGGGACGTGCCGGGTATGCGCTTTCGCGCGGGTCGGGCTTCCCTCCCGTGTCGGCCGGTTCGGGACGGGCGGGACGCCCGCGCCACCCGCAATTGCGCAGCTTGACAGAGGGGGCGGCGGCTCTAACGTACACGCTGCGCCCGCTGATTCGCGGGCGGGTTTGCTTCCATTTGAGGGCGAGATGGGATTCGCATACACGCCGGGCCTGACCGTCGCCGAGCACACCGTCATTCGCAAGGTGCGGCGGCTGCCGTTGAAGGGCCAGGTGATGGTCAAGAAGGGGCAGAAAGTCGCCGCGGAAGACCTCGTCGCCCAGACCGACCTGCCAGGAGAGGTCAAGCCGGTCAACGTCGCCGGGCAATTGGGTATCGCCGCGAGTGAGCTGCCCGAAGTGCTGCTCAAGAAGGAAGGCGATCCGGTCACCGAGGGCGAGCCCTACGCCCGCACCAAGGGCTTTTTCGGCCTGTTCAAGTCGGAATTGAAGGCGCCGATCACCGGCAAGATCGAGTCGATCTCAAGCGTGACGGGCCAGATGATCTTTCAGGGAACGCCGACGCCGCTTGAGAAGAAGGCCTACGTCGCCGGCACGATCGTCGAGACCGTCGACGGGGAATCGGCCACGGTCGAAGTGACCGGCGCGTTCGTTCAGGGCATTTTCGGCATCGGCGGCGAGGTGACGGGGCCGCTGGTGACGCTGGTCGATGGCCCTGGCGACGAACTCAATCCCGCCAAAATAACCGACGCCCACCGCGGCAAGGTCATCGTGGGCGGTGGGTTGGTCACGGCGGCGGCAGTGAAGGCCGCGATCAAGCACGGCGTTCACGCGATCGTGTCGGGTGGGCTGGACGACGCCGACCTGCGCGACTTTCTTGGGTATGAACTCGGCGTGGCGATTACGGGCGAAGAAACGCTCGGCGTTACGCTGGTCATCACCGAGGGCTTCGGCGGCATCGCCATGGCCCACGCGACATTTGATCTGCTGAAGAAGCTGGAGGGCAAGCTGGCCAGCGTTAACGGCGCGACACAGATTCGCGCCGGCGTCATTCGCCCGGAAGTCATCGTCCCGATGACGGAGGCCGCGCCTTCCAAGGGCGGTGGCGCCGATGAGATGGATGGCATTCTGCAGGTCGGGTCGGCGGTCCGCGCGATTCGCGAGCCGTACTTCGGCCGTATCGGCCGATGCGCGAGCCTGCCGGTCGAACTGGTCGTGTTGAAAAGCGAAACCAAGGTGCGCGTGTTGGAGGTCGAGTTTGAAGACGGCCAAAAGGCGACCCTGCCGCGCGCGAACATTGAACTGATCAAGCACTAAGCCGACGCGAGACGCAGGCTAGCGCCACCTCAGCGGTCGGTATGGAGAATCCGTATGTTTGAAGGCCTGATTCACGCGTTCAACGGCGTGAGTTACAACGAAATCTGGTTCACGTTCATCCTCACGCTGATCAGCGCCATTTTCTCGGCGTTGACGCAGGGGCTGACCGGTAACACGACCGCTTAGCGGCGGCCGGATTATCGAAGGGCGCTCGACGGCTCCGGGACGCAGATCTCGAGTCGTTTGCCCTTTTGCGCCGCTCAGGGCATCGAGGCTGACGAAACACCGATCGGGCGCCGCCGCGATCGTTCAAGGAGACGGATATGAACGTGCCGGGAATGGTAGAAGATCCCACGATCATGGAGCGCGTGGATCGCGAGACCGAGCGCCTGCTGGATCAGTTGAAGAAAGAGGTTAAGTGTGACGCCCGCGAGAGCGGGCCGCTGCGTCGCGAACTGACGATCACCGTGCCCGAAAAGGTGCTGCGCGACTACATCGATCACAATTTCAATGAACTGCGATCGGATGCGGTCGTGCCCGGCTTCCGCAAAGGCCGAGCGCCGATGGCGCTGATTCAAAAGCGCTACTCGGCGGACGTGCGCGAGTCGATGAAAACCTCGATCGTCGGCCAGTCGTTCATGGCCGTCGTCGAAAACGAGAAGATCGACGCCCTCGGCGACCCGCGTTTTCTGATCTCCGGCGAGGACGGCGACAAGCTGTATGAGTTCCAGGAAGCCCTGACCCGGATCAAGATCCCTGAAGCCGGCGACTTCACGTACCGCTGCGAGATCGAAGTTCGCCCCGAGTTTGAACTCCCGGCGCTGGAAGGCGTCGAAGTCAAACGCGCCGAGGTGACGATCTCCGACGAAGACGTGACCGAGTGGATCGAGCGGCAGCGCAAGATTCGCGGCCGGTACGAACCCCGCCTCGAGGGCGCGGCGGA
>JAGQOO010000390.1 GCA_020427345.1 Phycisphaerales bacterium
GTGTGGATGGCTGTCGCCAAGGAAATCTGCGTGGAGAATCAAAAATGATCGAAACCGGCTCGCGCTTGTGCTTGATCCTGGATCAACACTTGCTTCTCTAATCGCAGAGAAATTCCACCGAATGCCGAGCATCCGAGTCTCGGATCCGCACGAGGCGGTGTGGAATCTGAAGTGGCAACGGACGGGAGTTCCCGCTTGTGGCCGTCCGGATGGATCCCTCCAACCGCGCATTCGACCACAGCCCGTCTGGTGTTGGCGAATGATGTGGCCGCACGGGAGTTCTAGTGGGCTGGATGCAGAATGCCTGCGATGAAACTGGAGACGAAGGGATTCGAACCCTCGACCTTCGCATTGCGAACGCGACGCTCTCCCAGCTGAGCTACGGCCCCTCCACGATCAAGATTCTAGAACATCGCTGGCTCGACGGAAAGGGGACCCGTTCGCATGGACCGGGGTGAGACGCCTTACCGATCGACCACTTCGGAACTTCGCGAGCCGGCGCTTGCAGTCGGGATGCTCCGGTGGCGACAATCGCAGGTGTGCATCCGTCTCCGCCCTACACCCCTAAGGTGAGCCGTGTCCCTTTCCCGCGTTTTCTCGGCCGGACTTGTGTGCCTGCTGGTTTACGGCTGCC
>JAGQOO010000391.1 GCA_020427345.1 Phycisphaerales bacterium
TCACGCTGATCGCGCACAAGAGCACGAGCGGCAGGATGTCCTCGCCGAACTACTGCACGGCGCCGGCGCCGTGGTCGATCATGCGGCGTCGGAACGCGAGCATGACGCCGGCGACGACCAGGAACGACGCCCACACCAGCCCGTGGAACACGATGAACGCGATCGGGGAATCCACCGGGAAGTCACCGGCGGCGAACCCGAACAGGTAGGTCCGGTAGACGCCCAGGTGCCCCGGGACGGTCTCGAAGTGGATCCAGCCCCAGACCAGCGGGAACGTGATCGCCGAGGCCAGGATGCAGCCCCACATGATCAGCCAGTGGGCGAGGCCCCGCAGCCGTCCTCGACGGAAGATGAAACGGTTGAGCGCGATCTCGGAGACGCCGCGACGGATCAATCGACCGAGGTTGACCGCGAAGCGCCGCGGCGACAGGAACGCCCGCCAGCCGTGCCGCCAGTACATGCGGGTCGGCGGCCGCGCCAGCCATATCGTGTAACGATATGTGATGCCAAACGCAGCGAACAGGGTCGCGAACGTGTAGCCGACGAGCGCGGCGTCGAAGTGCTCGAGGCGGCGTGACCCGACGACGATCAGGACTCCCAGGAGGATCGTGACCGTCCCCGCCCACGCGGTC
>JAGQOO010000392.1 GCA_020427345.1 Phycisphaerales bacterium
CGGCGCCGGATCTCTTCCTGCATGCCGCGGCGCAGATGGGCGTGGATGCGTCCCGATGCCTGGTCATCGAGGACAGCATGCCCGGCCTGCAGGCGGCGGCGAGCGCCGGCATGGAAGTGTGGTGGTTCACCGGTGGAAGCCACCTTCCCGGACGCGAGGGCTTCGAGACCGTCAACGGGCGGAAGACGACCGTCTTTGACAAATGGTCGCGCTTCTTCGACATTGCGCCGGAATTGCGCAAGGGAGGGGATCGGGTAACCGGCAATGGCTAGCAGGAGCGAAACGGGGAACGGCAGGCTGGACGACGCGGCGCGGGCCGGCTGGCTCTATTACGTGGCCGGCAACACGCAGGACGAGATCGCCCGCAAGCTGGGGGTTTCGCGCCAGTCGGCGCAGCGCCTGGTGTCGCTCGCCGTCAGCGAGAAGCTGGTGAAGGTTCGCCTCGACCATCCGATCGCCCGCTGCATGGAACTGAGCAACCATCTGCGCGAGGCCTTCGGGCTGAAGTTCTGCGAGGTGGTGCCGAGCGATCCGGACGCACCGGCCTCCACGGTCGGCATCGCCCAGGCCGCCGCCGCGGAGATGGAGCGGCACCTCAAATCGCAGCATCCCAAAATCATCGCCATCGGTAC
>JAGQOO010000393.1 GCA_020427345.1 Phycisphaerales bacterium
CATTGGCCTTCAGCGTGTGGGCGATTTCACGCAAGCGCGCGGCTTGCGCCTGTTCGGGGTAGAAAAATTCAAGCAGACTCATGCTGACTCCTTTCGATGGCTTCAAGTCTAGCGCTTTGACGTGGGTTTGCGATTACAACGGCGGGGCTGGTTTGGATTGCGTTTCTGACACCCGTGAACAGGCTGGAACTGTCGCAACCCAAGATATAGTCAGCGCGGGTGCATGGAGCACCCGAGGTATCCGGGACCTTGAGCGAAGTTCGGTAACTCACGAACACGAACCCAACCGGAGGGAGAATAGAAATGGCAAGCTTCAACAAAGTCATCCTGATGGGCAACCTGACGCGCACGCCTGAGCTGCGCAGTCTGCCGAGCGGCACGCAACTGGCGGACATCACGCTGGCCGTCAACGAGAACTTCACCGACAAATCCGGCAACAAGCAGGAATCGACCCACTTCGTTGAGGTCACTTTCTGGGGCAAGCAGGCCGAGCTGATCTGCCGCTGGAAGAAGCAAGGCGACCCACTACTGATCGAAGGCTCACTGAAGCAGGACAAGTGGGTCGACAAGGAAACCGGCAAAAACCGCAGCAAGCTGAAGGTTCACGGCGTTAGTTGCACCTTCCTCAA
>JAGQOO010000394.1 GCA_020427345.1 Phycisphaerales bacterium
TGCAACGGACCCGAGCGCTCACGAGCGATCCGGGCGCGTGGTGGCAGCGGGTCGCGCGTTGGTACGTGCTCGGTGTGCTCGTGGTCGCCGCGGGCGCGTTCGCGACGTGGTGGTCGCTCGAAGGCCTCGAGCGCGCGATCGAAGTCGCGACCGCGGTGCTCGTGGTGACGTGCCCTTGCGCCTTCGGCATCGCGACGCCGCTCGCCTACGAGCTCGCGCACGCGCGCCTTCGACGTCGCGGCCTCTTCGTGCGCACGCGGGCGTTCTTGGATCGGGCGCGCGAGGTGACGCGGGTGGTCTTCGACAAGACCGGCACGCTGACGACGGGGCGCCTGGCGCTCGTCGACGAAGACGTGCTCGACGGGCTCGAGCCCGAGGCGCTCGAAGTGCTCGCGAGCTTGGCGGCCGCGAGCACGCATCCGAAGGCGGCCGCGGTGTCGCGTGCGCTCGAAGCGCGTGGTGTGATCGCGTCGCCGCGCGACGTGGTGGAGACGACGGGACGCGGCGTGGCGCTGACGGTCGATGGGGTGGAGCATCGGCTCGGTGCCCCCGGTTGGGCCGCGTCCGGCGAAGGCGATCTCGTCTACGGCGTGGGCGGCGTGACGCTCGCGGACCTTCACACCGAGGA
>JAGQOO010000395.1 GCA_020427345.1 Phycisphaerales bacterium
CAGGGATACGGACAGAGTTCACATGACCGCCTGACAAAGCTCGCTGCGACACCGGCCCCGCGATACGTCGGATGCACAACGACTCGCGAGAGCATGACAAGTTGCCGGTTCATCGCCCGAATCGACGTCCGTTCCCATCGCCCCGACCGACCGAAGTACCGGTTGCGAAGCTTGAGAGAGATCGGCGGCGACACAAACACACAGACACCGACCGGCTCGTGCCCATGCCACAACAATGTCAGGAACTTTGTGAAGCCGACGGCATGACTGCGATAATGCCACCGAGCGAAATACGGCCAGTCGGATTTGGTCGCCTCGCTGATCCAGAGGTCGGGGGCGAGGGACATGTGTCTTTTTTTTTATGTGGATCAGCAGATTCATCGCTGCGCACGACGTCGATCTGCCCATCCAGTCGACACTGCACATGGACGTCGGCGTGCAGATCCTCCGCGATGTCTTCATGGGTCGTCGCCAGCAGGAATCCGGTGCCCGTGCGATCAGCCAGTCGGCGAACGTTAAAGGCGACAACCCGGGCCAGCGTGCGATCCAGCGTTGCTGTAAACTCGTCTGCGACGAGCCACTGCGGTCGCTGCGACAGCCCGAGTGCGAGGCGAAAGCGATAG
>JAGQOO010000396.1 GCA_020427345.1 Phycisphaerales bacterium
GACTGGACCGGGCTGGTATGATCGCAACGCTTGCCGCTTGGACACAGATCCCCATGATTGAGCTGATCGAGGTCAGCCAACAGTTTGCCGGCACACAGGCACTTGATCGCTTGTCGCTGCGCGTGGCGCCGGGTCAGACCACGGTGCTGATCGGACCCAGCGGCTGCGGCAAATCGACCGTGCTGCGCCTGGTGGCCGGGCTGCTGACGCCCACTGCGGGTGAAGTGCGAGTGGCCAGCGAGCTTTTGCGCGCCGACAACCTGTTGGCGTTGCGACGCCGAATGGGCTACGTGATTCAGGAGGGCGGCCTGTTTCCGCATCTCAAAGTGGAACGCAATGTCAGCCTGATGGCGCGCCGACTCGGATGGTCGCAAGACTCGATCACGCAGCGAATCGATGCGCTATGCGCGCTGACTCACTTTCCCGCGGATCTGCTGACACGCTATCCCGCCGAGCTGTCCGGCGGCCAACGCCAGCGAGTCAGCCTGATGCGCGCCCTGATGCTCGATCCGGATATCTTGCTCTTCGACGAACCGCTGGGTGCGCTAGACCCGATGGTGCGCTTTGAGGTGCAGCAGGAACTGAAGTCGGTGTTTGAGACTTTGCAGAAGACCGTGCTGCT
>JAGQOO010000397.1 GCA_020427345.1 Phycisphaerales bacterium
GAGGCGATGCAGCGACAGCCGCGCCGCCGCGTCGCGCTCAAGCTGATCCTCGCGGGGCAATACGCGGATGAGCTGCAGCGCAGGCTCTTCCAGCGCGAAGTGCAGACGCTCGCCCGGCTCAATCACAATGGCATCGCGTCGATCTACGGCGCCGGCGAAACCAGCGACGGCCGACAGTACTTCTCGATGGAGTACGTCGAAGGCCGAACGCTGACGGACTACGCCGCGACGTGGGCGAATGAACCCGATCGCGTGCGTCGCGGACTTCGGCTGATTCAGCGCGTGTGCGACGCCATCAGCTACGCCCATCAGCGCGGCGTGATTCATCGGGACTTGAAGCCCTCGAACATCCTCGTGCCGACGGATGACGCGAGGACGTCAGACGGGGGGCGAAGCGGCGATGTCTCCGAGCGAGCTTCGGGCGCGTCGTCGTCTATACGGTCGACGCTTCCGCAGGTGAAGATTCTCGACTTTGGCCTCGCCCGGCTGATGGAGCGCGACGAATCCGCCCCGTCGATCAATACGGCGTCGGGGCAGTTGATGGGCACGCTCGCCTACATGAGTCCCGAGCAGGCGCAGGGCCGGCCCGACGCCATCGATGTGCGCAGCGATGTCTACGCG
>JAGQOO010000398.1 GCA_020427345.1 Phycisphaerales bacterium
CGCGCTCGTCCCGCCGGATCAGTTGCACCACGCAAAGGTTCTCTCGCTCGTTGACCTCGTGTCCCATGTTCCGCATCACCTGGGCGAATGTCGCCCCCGTCCCACCCATCGGTGCGTGCATCATCGCCGGCTCCACATCGAGCCGGTTCGGCACCCACTGGTGGTGGTACCGCGGCGACGCAACCGCCTCCCGCGCCGACGCGCCGTCCATCGCCCGCAGCATCGCCAGCGTCGTGCCCGTGATGATCCGCGGCCCGCCCGACGCACCCGCCACGATCCGCACCCGCCCCTGCGTATCCAGCACGATCGTCGGCGTCATGCTCGACAGCGGGCGCTTGCCAGGCTCCGGCAGGTTCCGGGCCGACTGGCGCAGGCCGTACGCGTTCGGCTCGCCCAGGCGCGTCGTGAAGTCGTCCATCTGGTCGTTGAGCAGAAACCCGTACTCCGGCACCGCCAGCAGACACCCGAACTCGGTGTTGATCGTCTCCGTGCACGCGACCGCGTTGCCCCAGCGATCGACCACAGACAGGTGGCTCGTGCCCGCGTCGCGGAGCAGTTCCACCCGGGCCTCGGGCGTCAGGTACTGCTCGGGCGGGCGCGTCGTGAACCGGGGCAAACTCG
>JAGQOO010000399.1 GCA_020427345.1 Phycisphaerales bacterium
GAGCCGCGTGTGGCGGGAGGGTATCTCCAGCAATCCGTCGGTTCGCTGCCAGCGACGGCGTCGCCGGTGTTGGCTTCCCGGTTGTGGTTGAGGACGCGTGAGCATCTGCAACTGGTGGGTGTCTCTGTGACGCTGGCGATTCTGGTCGCCGTCCCGCTGGGGATCGCGGCCGCCAAGTGGCAACGTGGCGGACAGGCGATTCTGGGGACCGTGGGAGTGATTCAGACCGTGCCCTCACTGGTGCTGTTCGTGATCCTGATTCCGTTCCTGGGGATCGGTCCCTGGCCGGCGATCTTCGCGCTGTTCCTGTACAGCCTGCTGCCGATTGTTCGCAACACGTACGCCGGCCTGCACGACATCCCCGGATCGCTGCAGGAGTCGGCGCAGGCGCTCGGTCTTCCGGCGACGGCTCGCCTGCGGCTGGTGGAGTTGCCTTTGGCCGCCCGATCGATCCTGGCCGGCGTCAAGACCGCCGCGGTAATTAATGTCGGAACGGCGACTCTGGGGGGCTTGATCAGTGCTGGCGGCTACGGCGATCCGATCTTCACGGGAATTCGTCTCGACCGCCACGACCTGCTGCTGGAAGGGGCGATTCCAGCAGCAATGCTGGCGCTGGCGA
>JAGQOO010000039.1 GCA_020427345.1 Phycisphaerales bacterium
CCTCGCCGGCGCCGGGCTCGACGGCGCGGCGGGCTCGGCGTTCATCAGCACGCCGTCGGCCTTTCTGAGCAACGGATTCCTGATGGGCCAGTCGAACTTCTCGACCGACGGCAGCGTTCCGGTCGCTGTCAACGTCTGGACCGGCCTCAGCGCCGGCACGGTTCCGGCCCCGCTCGCCACGCCTGACCACAGCTACCTGCAGGGCGATGTCCGACTGGCCGCCGGCTTCGGTCTCGCCGGGAACGAGCGCATCACCGTCCCGATCTTTGCGCAGGTCGGCGGCGACATCTATGTCGCCTTCGGCTACAACGACACGACCGCCGGCGGCTCGGCCCGTCCGGCGGTTCTGTTCGTCGACATCCTCGACGCCAACGACTCGCTCGGCGACGCCGCGCAGATCGTGGCTCCGGTCGGGTTCCGGTTCGTGGATCACACCGCGACAGGCGGCGGCACGAATCCGTTCGAAGGCGCCCACTTCTCGATGAACAGCTCAGGTCAGGTCGCGGCGCTGGTTGAGAGCACCGCTTCCGTCCCGTCGTACGCCATCCTTACCTACGACCCGATCTTCAGCGGCGGCCGTATCACCGGCTATTCCGCCCCGACGGCCATTGCCGACGCCGGCCTCGTTGACAATATCGATGACGGCATGACCGGCCCGATCCTGCTCCAGGATCCGAATGGTCGCGTCATCACCGTCATCAACTCGTTCTCGGGCGTCAGCATCAACGACAAGGGCGACGTCGGCTTCTCCGCCCTGTTCGATTCGGGTGTCCAGATTGATCCGAATGACCCGAACCTCGGCACGTTCGACGACAGCGGTCTGTTCTTCTATGACTCCTCGGAAGGCGCCCTGTTCCGCGTCGCCACCGAGTTCGCCCTGATCAACACCATCCCGGGCGGCGGCGTTGACCCGAACCTGACCGGCGTCCGCATCGGCCTGCTGCGTCAGGAAGGCACGGCTTCGTTCTTCTCAGCCTCGATGGCCCCGAACGCCAATGTGCTCGTCACCCCATTTGAAAACGCCGGCTCGCTCGACGGCCTTGGCGATCACGACGGCATCCTGGTCGTCGCCGTTGGCCAGATTGGCGATGTCGATTTCGACAACGACGTTGACCTCGGCGACCTCGCCGGCCTGCTGGCCGCTTTCGGCGCCAACCTGGGCGATCCGGCCTACAACGCGCAGGCGGATCTCGACCTCGACGGTTCGATCGGCCTTGGCGACCTGGCCGGTCTGCTGGCGAACTTCGGCGGGTCGTTCTAAGTAGCGACTCGACCGATCAAAGCACTCCGGGGGCGCTCACGGAAAACGTGAGCGCCCCTTTTTCTTGCGTCAACGGCGCCGAATTGGGCGTCTTCAAATCCCGGCGCGCATTTGTGTCTACGGCCGCCGTCGGCTACAAAACGCGGCTTCATTCCCGGCATTTTGGCGCGGAATCAGGTTGGATAACTGGGAGACGTGAACGTTATGTCCCTCGCGAATGAGGCGCTTCAGAAGGTCAAGGATCGCTCGGCGGTCATCGGTGTCATCGGGCTCGGATATGTCGGACTGCCGCTTGTGCGTGAGTTCTGCAAGGCGGCGTTTCGCGTCATCGGCTTTGACGTGGATGAATCAAAAGTCAAGGCGTTAGAGACGGGCAAAACCTACATTCGGCACCTGCCCGGCAAAGAGTTTCAGGATCTGATCAAGAAGAAGCTGTTTTCCCCCACCAGCAACATGGATCGCCTCAAAGAGCCCGACGCGATTCTCATCTGTGTGCCAACGCCGCTCGACAAAATGCAGGAGCCGGACATGTCATATGTCCGCGGCACGGCTGAGACAATCGCGAAGCGTCTGCGCAAGGGGCAAATGGTTTCGCTGGAATCAACGACCTATCCCGGCACGACGCGCGAAGTCGTGCAGCCGCTGCTCGACGCGACCGGCCTCAAACTGGAGAAGGACTACTTCCTCGCGTATTCGCCCGAGCGAGAAGACCCTGGCAACAAGCACTTTTCGACTGGCACGATTCCGAAGGTCGTCGGCGGCATTGGTCCGAACAGCCTGAAAATCGCGAAGGAAGTGTATGGCGCGATCGTCGGTCAGGTCGTGCCGGTATCGAGTTGCGAGGCGGCGGAAGCGACAAAGATCGTAGAGAACGTGTACCGCTGCATCAACATTGCGCTCGTCAACGAGTTGAAAGTCGTGTTTGAGCGCATGGGCATTGACGTATGGGAAGTGATCGAAGCGGCAAAGACCAAGCCCTTCGGTTTCCAGGCGTTTTATCCCGGCCCCGGCCTTGGCGGACACTGCATCCCGATTGACCCGCTGTACCTGTCATGGAAGGCCCGCGAGTTCGGCAAGCCCACGCGCTTTATCGAACTGGCATGGGAAATCAACACACAGATGCCCGAGCACGTGATCAACCGCGTGATCGAGGCGCTGAATGACCACGGCAAGTCGGTCAAGGGCGCCAAGGTGCTTGTCCTCGGCCTCGCGTACAAGAAGGACGTCGACGACGTGCGCGAGTCGCCCTCGGTTGAGTTGATCGAGTTGCTCCAGCATCGCGGGGCGAAGGTCAGTTATCACGACCCGTTCATTCCGTCCGGTAAGCCGATGCGCGAGCACAACATTACGAATATGCGCAGCGTCAAGCTGACGCCGGAGACCCTTAAGGACACGGATTGCGTCCTGATCGCAACGGACCACAGCAACGTCGACTATGACATGGTCTGTGAACACGCCCCGCTGGTGATTGACACCCGCAATGCGACCGGCGGCAAGAAACGCCCGAAAAAAGTCGTCAAGGCATAGGGCGGACGCCGCGAACCGCGACGGAGTTGCAGCCGCCTCCCGCGCTGACCGATGCCGATGCTGGCGTTCGGACCGGCGCGGGAGGCGGCTTTGTCGCTAGACCTCAGTGAATACATTGACGGCTGGGATTGCCCGCGCGATCACATCGCGGCGCGCCTCATTACCGGACGCGACGGAAGCACATACGCGCAAATGCGCGTCGATCTCGGCGTGCTTCAGATGGCGCTGAACGGTCGCCCAGACGGCGAACGATACCACGGGCTTCCGACCGCACTCGACTTTGTCCAGCATGAAATGCGCGTCAGCCACGACCTCGACGCCTCGCATTGGCGCGAACTGCATCGCGAACTTCAACAATTCAACTACCGTCGGCTGGCGCTGAGCCGGCTGGCCGACGAGGCGCTCGAGCGGCGCGACAACGACCTGGCCAAGTCCCTCATTGCCGGCGCAATTTCTGACATCGAGGGTTGCCTGTCGGCGATCAACCTGCTGGAGCGGCAGTCGCGCGAACGTCCGCCCGAGTTCAACCTCGCGCCGACCTTCGTGTTTAACCGCGCCCGGCTGCGCTCGCGGCTGGCCGCGCTCGATGAGCGGATCGACGAGGCGATCGAAGAGGCCGAAGCCGGCGCCCGCAGCCTGGAGCAGATGCTCCACAACTTAGGCGTTGACGGTGAATCAGTCGAAGAGGACGCCGGGGTCATGTTCCTGCGGAAAACAGCGAGCGATCTGCGCGCCAAGCACCAGATTCAGCGCACGCTTCAGGAGCAGCTCAGTGAAGCGATCGACAACGACGACTTCGAAGCCGCCGCCCGGCTGCGCGACGAGATGCGGCGGCGCGGGTACACGCCGCCATCCGAAGAGTGATCCGGCGCGTTGAGCGCCACGCCCGCCCACTTATAATCCGCCGAACCGGATTGCGCCGCGTTTCTTGAGACGCGCGGTCCCCCGCCGGGCGGAGCATACGAATGTCCGAATCGAGCGAGTCCTGGCGTCCCGCCACGAGTTGCGGTTCTTTCCCGCTGATGCGCCTGCTTGGCGTCTACCGCTATGCGCTTGACGCGCGGCGCGTGGCGATGGCGTTCCTGGCCATCGCGCTGATCGCGATTGTCGGCAAAGCGCTGGATACTACCTGGCTGACATTCGGGTACGGCGAGAAAGCCGGCATTTCCACCCAGGGCGCCATCGGCTCGGCGCGGAGCGGACCATTCGCAACGCTTGTCGCTTATGAGGCGCGTTGTGTCGGGGAGGTGATGCGCGGGGCGTGGTCCGGACATTGGGGCGCAGACGGCGACGAGCACGCGTCGGTCATCGGCGGCGCGCTTCACGCCATGCGCGGCATTCGCACACTGATCGCGAAATACCCCTTCTTCGCGATCCTCTTCTTCGGCGCCTCCCTGGTTGCGCTCGGGCTATGTGGCGGAGCGATATGCCGCAGCGCGGTTTGCGAAATGGGATGCGACCGCGTCATCAGCGTGGGCGAAGCCATCGACTTCGCCAAAGCGCGCCTGTCCGGGCTCGTCATGCCGGTTGTTACCGTCGCGCTCCTCACCGCCGGTCTGCTCGGGGCGCTGTGGCTTTGGGGGCTGGTGTTCGGATGGCTCAGTTCGATCTGCGCCGGCGGCCTGTTCCTGATCGTATTCGCCCTGCTGTTCGGCGTTTCGCTGCTGATCGGTTTCATCGCTGCCACGATGGCGATCCTGACCATGGTCGGGTTCCCGCTGATCTGGCCGGCGGTCGCGGCGGAGGGCTCCGGCGGCGCCGACGCGCTGTCGCGCGCGATCGGGTTTCTGACCACGCGTCCGGGTCTGGTTCTGGCGTCCTGGCTGATTCTCCTGATTCTCGGCGGCGTCGCCATCACCGGCGCCCGCCTTGTCGGATCGGCGACGCTCAACCTGACGCACGCGACTGTCGGGGCCCGCATGAGCGCCCTCGACGAAATGTGGGCCATGCCCGAGCGCAGCGGGTGGCTGCCGGATCCGGATGTCGGCCCGTTCTGGGGCGACTTTCCGCCGACCGATTCGACGGCCCGGCGCGGCGCACAAGGGCTGATCAAGATCTGGGTGTTCTGCGTCGTGGGCCTCGTGGCGGCGTATTGCCTGAGCTTCTGGATGTGCGGCGCATCTCAGGCCTATCTGCTGATTCGACGCTCGATCGACGGGGTCGACTGTGAGGACATTTTCGACGACAACCCACCGGCCGGCGTGACCGACGTTTCCACGGCCACGACTCCGCCGTCAGGGGAAGGCGCGACGGATTAAGGCGCATCGACAGGAACATGCCGGTTGCGCCGAGCCGTCATAGAATCACGGACCATGAGCGAAAACAACTCTCCGATCGACATCCCGCGTATCGAGCGCGCCGTCCGTGAAATCCTGCTCGCGATCGGCGAAGACCCTGATCGCGATGGATTGCAGAAGACGCCTAATCGCGTGGCCCGCATGTACACCGAGTTGTTTCACGGGCTGCATGAGGACCCGGACCGTCATCTCGAGACGGTATTTGACGAAAACCACCACGAACTTGTGGTGCTGCGAGACATCCCCTTCAACAGCATGTGCGAGCATCATCTGATGCCGTTTGAGGGCAAGGCCCACCTCGCCTACATCCCGGGCGGCAAGATAGTCGGGCTGAGCAAACTCGCGCGCATCGTCGACGGTTACGCCGCCCGTCCGCAAGTGCAGGAGCGCCTGACCACGCAGATCGCCGACCTGCTCGCCGAGAAAGTCCACGCGCAGGGGGCGGCGGTTGTCATCGAAGCCGTCCATACGTGCATGACCTGCCGCGGCGTTCGCAAACCAGGCAGTGTGATGGTCACTTCCGCGCTGCGCGGCGTCATGCACAGCAACGAAAGCACGCGATCCGAGGCGATGCGACTGCTGTATCGCGGCTGATCCCGCTCAGTGAATCTCCGAGATTTCCACCAGTTCGCGCAGGCGCTGCTCGACTTGCTCCTTCTTGACGCTTGCCAACGCGTGAATCGAGAACGATTCGATCACGAACGAGGCGACCACTGAGCCGCGGGCCATGCCCTTGCGCAGCGTGGCATGATCCAACTGACCCTGCGAGGCGAGATAACCCACCATCGCCCCGGCGAACGTGTCGCCGCAGCCGGTCGGGTCGACAGTGTTGGTGGTCGGATAGGCGGGCGCGACAAACAGCCCTTCGTTCGAAACGAGCAGACTGCCGTTTTCGCCCTTCTTGATGACGACAAAACGCGGGCCCATGCGCAGAATCGCCCTGCCGGCGAGCGCGAGGTTGGATTCCTGCGTCAGCATCCGCGCTTCGCCTTCGTTCAACACTAATCCGTGCACGAGCTTGAGCGTTTCGAGCAACGCGGCGCGCTCGTGTTCGATCCACAGATTCATCGTGTCGCTGACAATCAGCTTGGAGTTGCTCATCTGTCGCGCGAATTCGGCTTGCGCCGCCGGATGCGTGTTCGCGAGAAACACATACTGGCAATCGCGATACTCCGCCGGAATCTCGGCCGGGCGCTCGGCCAATACGTTGAGCGCGACACCGACCGTCTCCGCCTCATTCATCGCGCCTTGGTACTTGCCCTGCCAGCGGAACGTCTGGCTGCCGGCACGGCGCTCAACGCCGCTGATATCAATCCGACGATCGCGCAGCGGGTCGAACTGCGTCATGTCAAAGTCTTCGCCGACAACGCCCACCATCTGCACATCTGTGTACAGCGACGCCGCGAGCGAAAAGTAAACCGCCGACCCGCCGAGCACGTTCTCGACCTTGCCGTGCGGCGTTTCCACGCTGTCAATTCCGATTGAGCCGGTTACAAGCAACGACATTCCGTCTGATCTCCAATTCTCGTCAAAGAGTAGTTAGTTACGCAATGCGGTTTCGACCGACATCTCTCTGACCGCGTATCCTTCCTCGAGCCGATGCGACACCCATCCGCCGGCATCGACCCCGACAACCATCGCCGCCTCTCGATCAGTGCGAATCGCGCGAAACACGCGAAACCCGCAGTCCACCGCGAGGCGCGCCACAAACGCTTCCACAAAGGCCACACGCTCGCTGGTCGTATCGTACCGCACGATCACGCGGCCGCCCGGGCGCAGCGACCGGGCCACGCGTTTTACAAATCGCCGCGAGTCCGCCCGCGATGCCGCCTCCTCTACTTCGCCGGTGATGGTCAGCGTGGAAATCGGCCGAGCGCACAAGTCGAGCACGCCGGCCTGTTCCCAAATCCAGCCGGCGCCAAGGTCGATCGTCGCCTCATCTGACCACGCCGACTCGCGCTGGGTCGCCCCAATGAGCGCGCCGGCCGCCCCAACCGTCAGGGCCAATCCGATCACGGCGATGCCACTCCCCGCGAGGACCCGCGTCTGCACACTGGAGGTCGCACCGCGCCACGCGCGGCGAATGGCCATGCGCGCCAACAAGCCGGACAATGTTGCGACGGCGCCGAGTGCCGGCGCTGCTACGGCGACCGCCGTCACGGAGGCCGGCCACACGCCGAGACGTGTTACCCAGGCGCGCCAGCCCTCCCAGGAAAGTGCAGCCACCAAACACAACCCCGCCGCGATCGCGATGGAAATCGGTCGCGCTATCGCCGCGCGGTGACACAGCGCGGCCCACGATTTAGGTTCGAGTCGAAAGCCGGCAAGCATGGCTCCCATAGCCGCGCCGATCAGCGATATTCCGACCAGCGCCTGAGCGGTTGTGGCAAGCGCCCCGATTTGGTAGCGGCCTTCGCGCACGAGCAGAGAAACCGCGACAAGCGAGATGGCAAGTGCCCCGCCCCACGCGACCATTTGCCGGGCTTCATTTGTGCGCCCACTTGGCCCCGGAGGCGCGGGCCGACTCCCTGCCTGCGCGTCGCCCGAATCGTCTACCGCACAATTCGTTTTTTCGAGATTGTTTGCGCCTACGCCGCGCGTGATGACCTGCTTCTCATGGAGCGGTTCCGGGACCACGTTTTCGACGAGCGGCCGAGTGGCCCGCTCCAGTTTGCGCGGATTTGCTGCGACAGGCTCATTCGGCGCGCGTCGCTTCTTACCAGGCGCGGGTCGTCGTTTCCGGCTCAAAGCGCCGCTCGCCTCCGTCATCCAGTCGGACAACCAACGCCGCGTCCGCGTCGATTTCTTGAACCACGCCGGCGAAGAGCGCCTCGCCCTGCCGCAGCGTAACATGCGAACCGGCATCGCGACACGCCCCGCGCCAATTCGCATTCAGTCGCTCAGCAAAGCCCCTATGGGGGGCATCCGCGAGCCACTTGTCCATTGCCGAGACCAGCGCTCGCGCGACCGCATGGCGATCGACAGGACGACTCGATTCAATCTCCAGCGAGGTCGCCTTCTCGCGCAAGTCGCCCTCGAAGTGACCGCGCTGCTGCAGGCAGTTGATCCCAACGCCAATCACGACGGCGAGCCCGTTGCCGGGCGGCGAGGCCACTTCAGCCAACACGCCGGCGACCTTTCGCCCATTGATCGTGACATCATTCGGCCAGCGAATCGCGGCGTCGCAATCCGTCACGCTTCGGATCGACTCGACTGCCGCGACGGCGCCGACCGCAGCGCCCAAACTCCGCAGCGGCGTCAACACCGGCTCGCGCACCAGCACGCTTACCAGCACGCCTGCGCCGCGTGGGGCCGTCCAGCGCCGCCCCAAGCGACCGCGGCCCGCCGTCTGCAACTCCGTGACGGCAATCACTCCGTCCGGCAATTCAGGCGCATGCCGCAACAGGTACGCGTTCGTGCTTTCGATTTCCTTGAAGCAAAGGACACCGCCAATCAGCCGCCGATGCTCGGGCGAGGCAAGATCAGGGGCCTGAAACGGGCGATGCGGGCTCATCCGGCGGCGCCGGCGGAGGCTTTCTTCATCCCGTAGACGTGCTGCGCGCCCGGATAGGCGCCCGATTGAATGTCCTGCACATAGCGGCGCATCGCGTCCTCGATCACTTTGCCTACCTGCGCAAGAACCGGCACGAATCGCGGCGGGCGCACGTCGCCAATGCCGAGCATGTCATGCGTAACCACCACATGGCCGTCAACCGCGGCGCCGGCGCCGCAGCCAATCACCGGCACGGAGACAGCATCAACAACCGCCAGCGACGCTTCATTCGGCACCGCTTCGAGCAAGATCATGTCGGCCCCCGCGTCGGCCATGCGCCGCGCCTGCTCGGCGAGTTCAGCGACCGCATGCGCATCACGCGCCTGCGCCCGATAGCCGTCCGGCGAAGTCACCTGCTGTGGCCGCAGGCCGAGGTGCGCGACGGTCGAAATACCGGCTTTGACGAGCCGGCCGACGCGCTGATCTCCGTCGTCGCCGGCTTCAAACTTGACCGTGTCACAACCGGCCTCATCACGAAATCGGCGCGCCGCGGTAACGAACGTGTCGAGGTCCGCTTCAATCGCGCCGCAGGGCATATCGCCCATCAGCACAATGTCCGGCGCGCCACGGCGAACGGCTTCGGTAAGCGTAATGATCAGATCAAGCGGGACGTTGCGCGTGTTCTCATGCCCGAGAATCACACATCCGAGCGTGTCACCGGTCAGTACGACGTGTACACCCGCCCGTTGCGCGATTGCGGCCGTCGGATAGTCATACGCCGTGAGCATAGCGAACTTCTGGCCATTCGCTTTCATTTCCCGCAGTGAGTTGAGCGTTACGCGCGATGACGATGGCTTGGCAGTCATACTTCGCTCCAGTCACTTGGCGTCCAAGCGCAGAAGGGCAACGCGTTATTTTAGCCGCGAAGCCGATGATCGCGCGTTAGAAGCCGGAAGCGGCGCCGGCGCGGGCTTCCTCGATCTTCACCGGGAATGAAAGATGCGGGTCACGTCGCTTGCCGCCGGTCGATGGGTCCGGGACGAGATCGTACACGACAGCCCCATTCTGCAGGTTGTACGGATACTTCTCCTGCAGGCCGAGCATATCAGGATCTACGATGCGAGAATGCGCGGTCGACACGCCCGTGAACGAATTCTTCTCCTGGCGCGTCTGAATCGCGTCTTTCGGAAATGTCCCGACAAACACAGCGCTGTTCACGACGCCGTGATGGTAATACGCCTCGACGCCGTCCTCGCGCAGCAGGCGGCAATACTCTTCCGCCGCGTAGCGGCGTTCGCGCATCTGCTCCACGTTGAAAAACACCGCGACTTGCAGCGTCCAATATCCCGCCGCATTCTCGAGACGCCACTCCTTTGGTCCGCGGGACGTCACCGGCAAGGGGCGTATTGTCGCGGCCCGGAACGGCCACACCGGCTGCCCGGCTGATTCGTTGATGTAAGACAGATCGCGGACAATGGCGAGGTCGCCGCGCGGGTTGGGTTCAAACGCCTCCGCGTCGCTGCCTTTTTCCGGGACGCGCTTGTATTGCCCATAGTAAACGGACGTTTCCGGGCCGTCGTCGTAGACCTGTACGCGATCCGGCTTGATACCCTGCGCCTTGCGCAGTGAATCCGCATACGCCTGCGCGAGTTTGCGGCGTCGTTCGCCGGTGAGGGTCAGGCACTGAATGCCCCACAAGTCGTCCGTGCCGGGCTTTGGCGCGACGCCTGTCGATGGCGCCGCGGTTGAAGGGGAATTGCCGCCGCCCCACTCCGGGGCGGACTCTCCTGATGGATTCCCAGCCTTGTTGAGATTCGCGCACCCGGGAAACAGGCACAAGAGGAGCGCGACGCGCGTGATGGCGCTGCGGTGACTTTGTTGAATCGGCGTCATAGCGTAACTGGCCCCCGGTTCCCTACGGATGATGGTAGGAGCAAAGCGCGCCCGCGGAGTTATGTCGCTAGCCTCGCGGAATCGCGCCCGCGAGCGCGGCGCTCTGAATCTGGAACAGTCCTTGGCACCCAACGCGGGCAAGTTCGAGCATCTGGGTCATCTGGTCGGGCGAGAACGTGGTCTGTTCGCCGGTCGCCTGCACTTCGATCCACTCGCCGAAGTCGGTCATCACCACGTTGGCGTCGACTTCGGCGCCGCTGTCCTCGACATAGTCCAGATCGAGCAGGATTTGTCCGCCGACGACGCCGACGCTGACCGCCGCCACAGCCGCGACGCGCACATCATTGCCCCAAAGTCCGCGCTCTTCACCGGCGTCCAGCGCATCGCACAGCGCGACGTAAGCGCCGGTGATGGCGGCGGTTCGTGTGCCGCCGTCCGCCTGCAGGACATCGCAATCCAGATAAATCGTATGCGCCCCGAGGCGCTCCATATTGACGGCGGCTCGCAACGAGCGGGCGATCAGGCGTTGAATCTCGTGCGTCCGGCCATCGACCTTGTTGCGAGTGCGATCGCGACGATTGCGCGTTGAAGCGGGCAACATCTCATATTCGGCCGTCACCCAGCCCTGTCCGCTGAGTTCCCGCCAGGGCGGCACGCTGTCCTCCAGAATCGAGGCGGTGCAAAGAACGTGAGTCCGTCCGGTTCGGATCAGAACCGATCCCGGAGCCGCGTCTGTAAAGCCGCGGACCAACTCAACCGGCCGCAACTCGTTGGGTAGCCTGCCGTCGTGTCGCATAGAGCCGGGATTGTGCGGCGCCTGCCGGGACTTGGCAACACCACGTCGCAGGCCTGGGCGCACGAAAAGGCCGGCGCTCGGCCGGCCTCGTGTGTTTCCTGTTATCCGCTGATGCCGTCGATCTTGACCTTCAGGTATTTCTGCCGGTGACCGTACCGGTTCAGATAGCGTTTGCGGCGCTTGAACTTCAGACCGACGATTTTCGGGCCTTTGATCTCGTCTTCGATGGTCGCCGTCACCACGGCGCCCTGCACAAACGGCTGGCCGATCTTGGCGCCGCCGCCCTCGCCGAGCATCAGCACCTGCTCAAAGCGGATCGACTTCTCGCCCTCGGCCACGTCCCGGCGTTCCACCAGAAGCGTATCGCCCTCGGAGACCTTGTACTGCTTGCCGCCGTCCTCAAAAATCGCGTACATCGTGAGCCGCTCCCATTAGCAATCGCCGAGCCCCGTAGTATACCGAGCGGCCGATGATTCGCAACTGCCGCGTTGATACGAGTAATGGGTCATGCGGCTAGGGTCATGCGGGTAGGGTCATGCGGGTGGTGGGTCATGCGGGTGGTGGGTCATGCGGGTGGTGGGTCATGCGAAACAGGCCGACCCACCCCATCGGGGTGGTACGGGCGTCCCGCCCGTACGTCAGCCCAATTAAGGCTTCACCGGCGGGTCATCGTCCAACATGCGGTATTTCGGCGTGTCCAGGTCGTCAAACTGGCCTCCCCGGGCTGACCGGACGAACGCCAACAGGGCGGCGGCGGCCAGAACGATCGCCAGCGGCAACACGATGTAGATCACCGACACGATGCGGACTCCACCTGTAACGCAGCCGCCTGAACAGCCTCAGCCGGCGGCGGCGCCAATACCGGCGCCCCAGCCCCAGCTTCCGCCGGCGTCACATTCGCGAACGTCCGCCCCGCCGTCGCCAGCGTCAGGACCGTCAGCGAACTGACCGGCATCAGGATCGCCGCGACCAAGGGGTTGATCAGCCCCACCGCCGCCAGCGTCACCGCAATCGCGTTATAGCCAAGTGACACAGCCAGATTCCATCGCACCAGCCGAACCGCCCGATTCGCTCCGTCGAGCAACTCGACAATTGGCGTGAGCGTATCCCGGCCGACGTACACATCCGCCGCCGCCAGGCTCGCCTCAGCCCCGCCGCGAACCGCGATCCCGACCGTCGCGGCCGACATTGCCGCCGCGTCGTTCACGCCATCGCCGATCATCAACACTGGACGACTGGCGCGCTCGCCCTCAACAAAGCGGAGTTTGCCCTCCGGCGTGACGGCTCCGAGGCGTCGTTCCGGCGGGATGTCCAGCGCCTCGCCGACACGATCTACAACCTGCGCGTGGTCACCTGAGAGGATGGCAATGTCCCAGCCGCGCTCGCGCAGCGCGGCGATCACGCCCGGCGCGTCAGGCCGTAGCGTGTCACGCAAACCCGCCACACCCACCACGCGCCCATCGATCGCAACGAATATGGGACTGGCGCCTTCGGCCGCGACCTGATCCGCGAACCGGATCGCACAATCCGGAGCGTCAGCCGATTTCCGAACAAACGCCGGCGCGCCGACAACGACCCGCTGACCGGCAACCGCGCCGCTCATCCCCGCGCGCGATTGGGCGATATCCTCGCAAACGCGCGTTTCGCCATCACTCCAGGCGCCTGCCAGCGCGTGAGCGACCGAATGTGTCGCATGTCGCTCCAACGCCGCCGCCAGCGGGCGACAGCCGTTATCACCGCGCCAATGACTGACCGAGAGCCGCCCGCGCGTCAGCGTCCCGGTCTTGTCAAATACCGCCAATCCGGGCTCGCGCAGGCGTTCAAACACGTCGCCGCCCTTGATCAGAATTCCGCGCCGTGCCGCCCGACCGAGCCCCACGCCGACGGTCAATGGCGTCGCCAATCCCAGCGCGCACGGGCACGCCACAATCAACAGCGCAACAGCGTGATCCAGCGCAGGCGCAAAACCGGCGCGGAGTGTCCACCACGCCGCCACGACGGCCGCTACGCCGAGTACCGCCACGACAAACCACCCGGCGACGCGATCCGCCAACAGCGCGAGCGGCGATTTCGTCCGCGCGTTCTCCTCGATCAGGCGCATCAGTTTCGCGACACGCGTTTCTTCGCCGGTCCCGGTCGCCCGCACGCGAATCGGCGTCGTCAAGTTCACAGCGCCGGCGCACACGACCGAGCCGACATCGACCGCGACCGGCTCAGATTCGCCCGTCAGCAGCGATTGATCCACATCCGACGCGCCGCTGATGATCTCGCCGTCGACCGCGATCGACTCGCCAGCGCGCGTTTCGATCACGTCGCCGACTTGCAGCGCCTCAATCGCGACTTCTTCGCTGACGCCGGATTCGTTGACGCGTCGCGCCGATGTCGGCGCCAGCGAGAACAACAATTCGATCGCGTCGACCGCCCGCCGCTGCTGGCGCTGCTGCAGCAATCGACCAACCAACAACAGAAAGACAAGCACCGTGAGTGAATCGAAGTAGACCTCGCCGCGACCGAGAACCGTATTAACCGTTCCCGCACTCCCGGCGGCCAGCAAGCCGAGCGCGATCGGGATATCCAGACTCGCCACACCCGCGCGCAGCGCCCGCCAGGCGCCGCTAAGGAAAACGCGCCCCGGCCAGAGCAGCGCCAGCAAGCCGACCAGCATGCTCGTCCAGCGAAACAGCGCCTGATGCTCCCACGCGATCGGGTTGAACATACCCGTGTACATCGCCAGCCCGAGCAGCATCGCGTTGCCCGCGCACGCGCCGGCGACGCCGATACGAATCAAAAATGCGCGATCCTCGCGCGACTGCGCGTCGCGGGCAGACTGACCGCGGGCCGGATGCGGCGTGTACCCCAACCGGTCCAACCCCCTGGCGATGTCGGACAACTTCGTCCCCGGCGCCCACGCCACTGCCGCGAGACCGCGTCGCAAATCAAGCCGCGCTTCGAGCACGCCCGGAACCACGCGCGGCAGGCGTTCTACCAACCAAACGCACGCGGCGCACGTCACGCCTTCGAGATAGAGGTCCGTCGTTAATGCGCCATCCGCGCGCGGTCGCACATATCGCGCCCGATACACGTCTGAATCGAACTCTGGAAACGCGCGCCCGGTGTGGCGCGCGGGGATGCGATTCGCGTTCTCGCGATCGCGAATCCGGTAGTAGTCCTCAAGCCCGCAGCCGTGGACGATCGCATACACCGCGCGGCATCCGGCGCAGCAGAATTGCCGCTCCGCGCCTGCCTCAATCAGCCCCCCCGGCACATCAAGCCCGCAGTGCGCGCATACGAGTGCCTCGCGCACGGCACGCTCAGCGTTTGACGCGCTGTTCAGGGCTTGTGACAACAGGGCGCCTCCCCGGAATCGAGCGATTCGACATGCTGAATCAGGGCGGCGTTCTCGGTGTCATCGGCGCCGGCTTCGCCTTGGAGCGTCGCCGCCTTCGCGGCCGGCTCCAAACTGCGCAGGGCTTCGAGCGGAATCGTCAACCGTCCCGCCAACGTCCACAACCCGACGCCGACCAGCGCTAACGATGTCAGCAATGGCAGGCGGCTTCCGAGCCAACCCGCCGCCCGCTGCGCGCCCACCCCGACCGTCACGAGCACGGGGACGGTCCCGACCCAGAAAGCCCCCATCGCGGCGGCGCCGACGAGCGGCTTACCTGTGCCGGCGGCGGTGATCACAAACGCGTACAACCAGCCGCACGGCAGCAGCGTCGTCAACAGACCAAGGGCAAGCGCGCGGTACTGCGGACGAAGCGACATCGCCGACTGATGGCCGCGCAGGACGAATCGATGCAGGAACTTCGGAACCGGCGCTGACGGGAGTCTGACGCCGCGCAGGCGGAGCAGTTGTGTCACGCCGAACGCGACCATCAGTGCGCCGGCCAGCGCCGCCGCCGCGCGCTGCGCGCCGATCGTCGCGGCGGCGCTGAAGTCAATCATAGCGCCCAGACCGCCGGCGATCGCCCCAAGTGTGACGTAGGTCAGCAAGCGCCCGCCATGATACGCGGCGTGCAGTCGCCAGCGCGGGCAGTCCGCCACGCCGCAAACCGCGATCGCGACAAACGCCCCGCACATGCCGGCACAATGGGCGCTGCCGAGCAGGCTCGCGACCATCACCGCGGCAAACAGGGCGAACACGGTGCTACTCCATCCCGATCGGCGTCGTGAGAATCGTCTCCGAGTAGACATCGCGCGCTCGTCGGGCGGTGATGCGCGCTTCCCAAACGCCCGGTTCGTCGAGAAGAACCGGGCAGGTGTACCGTCCGTCGCCGACAGCAAACAACGTTACATGCTGGCGGCGCCGGGCTTGCAGATGCGGGAACAATTCAACGTTGATCTGCGCCTGATTGACCGGCGCGCCGGATTTGTCAATCAGTTTCAAAGTAGCGACTGCGCCATCGGCCTCGCTGGCGAGTTGAAATTCGGACTGCCAGCCGAGTGATTCGCTGGCCGCGCGCTCGCGCTGCGTCACGGCCCACGATTCGCCCTTCGCATAATAGTCCGGCTCCACGGCGAAACCGGGGTCGGACACCGCATATACGACGAGCCCCGCCATGATCAGGGCGTGCGTCAGTAGCATCCCGATCACGATCAGCGGCCAGCGCCACGATCCCGGCGGCGCCTTGGCCGGCATTTCCATCGCCTGCTCCATCACTCGCTCCCCTTCGACGCGTCGAACGGCCCGAGCAAGCGATACCTCAACGTTTGCTCGTAATCGTCGTCCGCGGATACTCGAATCTCGATATCGCGCTTGCCGTTTGTGAACGCGCTACGCGGCGCGTACAGCAGCAATTGGTCCTTGATCGATTCGCCCGCGTCAAGGCTCATCCCGGCGGTCTTGTATTCCAGTCGAACGTCTGGGGCGTCGACCAACTCGACCTTGTATTCATGGTGTTTCTCATCGCGGTTGCGCAATCGCAGTTGGGCCACGTTCAGCACTTCGCCCTCAATCATCGTGAACGGGCTGCCGGGGCCGCGATACAGCAGCGCATCCGACGTTCCGCGCGAGAACAGCGCGATCGTGAAGGCGGTCAGCAGGATCGCCAGGATCGTCGGATAGTAGATCACGCGCGGGCGTATGCGCTTGCGCGGACCGCCGGCCATCACCGATTGCGAACCGTAACGGATCAGCCCCTTCGGCTTGCCGATTTTCGTCATGACGTTGTCGCAGGCGTCAATGCACTGCGCGCATGCGACACATTCCATCTGCAAGCCCTTGCGAATGTCGATACCCGTCGGGCACGTCGACACGCACAAGCCGCAATCAATGCAGTCGCCGGTCCTCGCGATCGGCAGCGACGTGGAGCCGTCGGCGCGGCGCGATTTGCCGCTCGGTTTGCCGCGCGGCTCGCCGCGTGCCTCGTCATAACTGATGATCAGCGAATGGCGATCGAGCAGGACCGACTGAAACCGCCCATACGGGCACGCGACAATGCACGTCTGCTCGCGGAAGTAGCCGAAGTCGAACAGCATCAGACCCGTAGTCGTCAGCATGATCAGAAACGGCGTCGGATGATGCAGCGGCGATTGCCGCACCCACCGCGAGAGCTCGTCCACACCCACGAAATAAGCGAGGAACGTATGGGCGAGATATAGCGAGATCAGCACGTAGACGATGAACTTCAGCGCGGCGCGCAGCCCCGGCGGACCGCCGATCAGCGGCTTGCGGCCGGGCCCGCCCTGAAAGACGCGTTCGATCGGGCGATAGACAAACTCAAGATAAACGGTTTGCGGACAGGCCCATCCGCACCACACGCGCCCGAAGATCGCCGTCAGCAGAAAGATCGTGACAAAGACCGACACCATGAACAGCGCCAGCAGCACCGTATCCGTCGGCAGAAACGTGAACCCGAACAAGTGCAATTCGCGCTTGACCAGATCCACCTGAATCGCGGGATTGCCATTGATGTGGATGTACGGAATGATCGTGAAGATCGCGATCAGGCCATAGGCCATGATCCGCCGGCGCGTCCACCACGACCCGGTTGACAGTCGCGGCTTCATCCATCGCCGCGAACCATCCGCGTTCAGCGTCGAGAGCACTTGCTCTTCAGGCTGCAGCAGCGAGTCTTCGCTGAACTCTTTTTCCACGACCGGCACTACCTGCCCCCTTACCCCTTCGGCGCCCTTAGCCACCCGTCGTCGCGGGTTCCGTTTCGGCGGCGCCGGCAGGCGCGCTCGGCCATGGCGGGATCAAGTCGCCCTCATGCGGGCGGCCCTGCAGGTTCTGGCCGCGTAGCGTCGCCACGTACGCGGAGACCATCACGATGTCGTTCGGATGCAGGCGCGGGCCCCATGCCGGCATCGCCCCGTTTGCCGCGCCATTCTTCACGACGCGCGGGATGTCCGCGATTTCCTTCACGTTCTTGTAATAGTCATCGGTCAGATTCACGCCTGTGCCGCCCGAACCATCCGCCTGGTGACACTGGGCGCAGTTGGCCTTGAACACGACCTGCCCGACGGCCATCCACTTGGGTTCCTTCATGTACTTCAGCAGCGTTTCCTGGTCGGGTTTGAGCTCAAGGTCCCCATATAGCTTGCGCGTGTTGGCCGCCATCGCATCGCCATACTCCTCATCCAGTGTCCACCCGGCGTACCCGATGTGGAAGAAGAAGTAGTATAGAAAAGCGAACACGATGCTCGCGGCAAACAGCCAGTTCCACCAGCCCGGCGTGGGGTTGTCGTATTCCTGAATCCCGTCGTAATTGTGATCGAGCAGGATGTCTTCGTGCTTGTTCATGAATGGTGGCTCCCGGATTGCGCCGGCCGGCGTTCCTGTTTTGTCGGTGTTCCGTCCTCAAGCGGCTGGCGGGCCGCCTCGTTCATCTCACTCTTCGGTCGCAACAGGATGTATGCGACGATCGCAATAAACGTGACCACAAAAATGACGAGCCCGATCTGCGAGAAGATCGACAGGCCCGCGCTGCTGGTGACCTGTCGCAGCATTACTTTGTTCCTTCCGTCGCCATCGTCGTCGCCGGGCCTTCAGCCGCGGGTGGCGGAGCCGTCAAGTCGCGCCCGAGCCGATCCAGATAGGCGATCAACGCGACGACTTCGCGATCCTCCATTCCCGTTATCTCGGTCGCTTCCTTGATCAGGGCTGAGATCTCATTGGCCTGCCGCTCCGCCATCGCGACACAGTTGGCGACCTCTTCCTCGGAGTACGGAACGCCGAATTGTGTCATCACGCGCATCTTGCGGGGTAGTGAAGCCAGGTCGAGTTTGTTCTCAAGCAGCCACGGATAGCGCGGCATGATCGAGCCGGGACTCGCCTGCCGCGGATCCTGGAAGTGCAGAATGTGCCAATCGGCGCCGCGATACCCGCCGATGCGGGCGAGGTCCGGGCCGAGTCGCCGCGAGCCCCATTGGAACGGATGGTCGTAAACGAATTCGCCCGCCTTGCTGTACTCGCCGTAACGGATCGTTTCCGCCAGAATCGGGCGAATCATCTGCGAATGACAGTTGTAGCAGCCTTCGGCGATGTAAATGTCCCGCCCCGCCAACTCCAACGGCGTGTACGGCTTCACGCTTGCGATGGTCGGAACATTCGACTGAATCACGAACGTCGGGATGATCTCGAACAATGACGCGACAACGACCGCCAAGAGCGTGTAGACAGTAAACCGCACCGGCAGGCGTTCCCAACGCCGGTGCCATCGCATCTCCGCGAGAGCGTCCGCCTGCCGGGCCCACTCCACGACATGACCATGAATGCGCGACGGCGCCGGCGTGCTGACAGGCGGCCGCGCCGCAAGCGCCGGCGCCTCATAGACCGGCTCATCGTAAGCAGCGGGCCGCGCCATCCACGTGCGAGCGACGTTGTAGGCCATCATCAGCCCGCCCGTCAGGAACATGGCGCCACCGATCACGCGGATCCAGTACATCGGGATAACGGCGGTGACGGTCTCGATAAACGCCGCGTACTTAAGCTGACCGGACTCGTCCAGCCCGCGGAGCATCCCGCCTTCCGTGATCGCCGCCACGTACATCGACAGGACGTAAAGCAGAATGCCAACGGTTGCCAACCAGAAGTGAGATTCGGCGAGTTTCTGGCTGAAAAGCTTCGTCTGGAACAGGCGCGGCGCCAGCCAGTAGATCATGCCGAACGTAATGAAGCCATTCCATC